>JAZQBS010000049.1:0-65259 GCA_045545875.1 Bacteroidales bacterium | reverse complement strand
TGCTTAGCGGGCACAAAGCTAATCACTTTTCCCCAAATACGCAAGGCTAACGATCTTTTTTTTGCGACCAAATGCCTGGCACCTTCCTGTTATTATCCGCTTTTGTTTTCGATTTCTCGAAATGGACGCTGCAAATATAATGTATAATTTGAAACGTTCACTCTTTTACAGTAAAAAAATGATTTATTTGACTAAATTTTGATATAAGTGGCCAGAATAATCCAAGATTTCAAGGAGAAATATGTACTTTCCGGCCATCGATGACATAAATTCCTTTGGATAACGGCCTGGTCTCTACCCTTCTGCCATCGAGGGTATAGATACCGCTTCGGGATGAACTGCTATAGTCCGAATGAATGATGTCGATGGCATTGGAGCCGTATTGGTCGCAAAGATTATCATAGTTTCTGGCGTACCAGTCTTTCACATAGTCCAGTTCGTCGTAAATACTTTCCATAAGCGGAACGGGATTGCCGTTCCACTTGGCGTATTCCCTTTCCCAAGCTCCTGAGGCGGTAAACTGCTCGGCATAATGGTCCAAACGACGGGCTATGCTGTCGCATGAAAAGAGCGTTGTGCTGTATTCTTTCCATTTGGCAACCAGAAGGTCGTTGAACCCGTCGATGTTCTGTGTTCCCAACCGATTGAATGGGCCAGCCCTACGTGCAAAACGATCGACATTTACAACTTCATCATGATAGGCGCCATTGAAATCGCCTCCCAGCGAAGTGTCCATGTCCCATGGGGTTAGAAGAAAGCGATGGGCCAGATTTATATCTATGACCGAAAGGAAGGTATTATAATAGAGATGGTCCCTAATATACATTGCATTGGCAAATACCACAAAGTCGATCAAGTTGCTCAGATAGAAATAATCCTGATACTCTTCGACGAAAACTTCATCAGGAGTTACATCTGAGCAGAAATCAATGAGATCCATCAGTGGCTGCCACGTATCGATAGACGGATAATATTCGGGATAATCAAGTTCAAAGGCGTTCCACGTCACCATATCTGTGGGTTCCTCATTATAAGACAGGAGGTCAACCCCTTGCTTCCAATTGTATCCTTTGTAGAGTATTCCCCTGATCGACACCGCACCATCATCCTCTACCTTGGCTTTCTTCAGTCCAAGAAGTTTACGGTCAACCTTGTCGGTCATGCAGTACAAGCCTTGATAAGTGCCATTGATGAATACTTCTACAAATACACCTTTTGTACCATTTCTATTATCATACTTGGTATCGTATGGTGTACGATCTATCTCGTTCCACACGTCAAAGCAGATGCGGTTTCTCATTCTTATCCTGTCGATGGACATGGCATCGAGAATCCAGCTATTCTCATTCCGGATTCCGAAGATGTTGGCATCCAGATCTTCACCAGTTTCGTCAAACAGCTTCACTGCGTACGCCTTCTTCCTTTTAGCAAGTGCCGTACGACCGCGAAGACGATATTTGCAATCATATCTTACCGTGAGCGATGAAGGGTCGGTCCTGCGATGGAAATCGGCAATCTCGATCTCCCCTGCAACAAATGTATGCTTGTTGACCTTGCCAATGTCCACAATCATATTCACCAATGGCAGCGAGTGCTCATCCAAGGACTGCTTCATCTGCTCGTACTGGCTTTCCTGTGCAGCAATTGTGGTGCTGCACAGGGAAAACAGTAGAATAAGTATTGTACGCATCTATTCTTCCATGGAGGGTAAATCGAAATATCATTTCAGATAAATCTTCTGTCCTTCTTTGAAATACAAACCATTTGTCGGATGCTGCCACATCCTTCGGCCTTGTAAGTCATATATACGGCTTGAATGAGAGGGCAAACTGACTTTGCCAATGATAGTGGGGTATTGATTTTCATTGACATGGATTACGTATTTACCACTTTCAGGAGCAGGAAGGCCATAAAATATGGTAACATCTTTTATCTGAATAGAGCTGCTTTCATCTAAATGTGGCGTCATTTCCCAACGATAAAGTGCATAAATGTCATCCCCATCTCGATAATAACATGTATAGTCACGATGCTCCCAGCCCAACTTGACGTCTTCGAATGTCAATTGCCCATTCTCATAAGTACATTTTGAATATTCTTCTCCTGTTGGCTCGCTATCAATCTCTTCCAACCATCCGGAATCGTGGCCGAAAATAGGATTAGCACTGATTTCACGAGCAAGATACACTCCATAGTCATATTCCATCCATAGTGTTTGGGACAATCTCACATTCTCCAGACTATTGATCATAAGGCGATTGGCAAATGAACCGAAATCCTCCAGCCATTGGTCAGACAACTTTCCATCGATAGTTTTTACTGATAATAACCTCTTGGAAACACTTTCCCCTTTCCCACAAAACGATACATTCACAAGGGTGTCTTTGGTAGCCTCAACCACCCATTCCATGCCATTGAAGGTTGTGAAATGATCTCCTTCCGAAAGATTGAAGTCAAAGGCAAGCGTCTCTTTTCGCTTCTCAAAATCATAGATGAAAATTTGCTTGTCTGCCTGTCTGTAACCAAACTGAAGTTTGATTGGGTTATAGTCTTCATGGCGGAACTTGTAGCTATCATCATAGATGCGATAGTACTCGATTTGGTTCTCGGCAGTTTCTGCCATGCCCCGGTACTCTAATATCGTTGGTGTTACATTTCCATCTTCTATCACGGAAACAGCCCAAAACTGTTGTGCATACAATTCTAAGGGATTTGCCGATAGAAGAGCAGCAAATGCCAAACTGGTAGTGAAGATCTTTTTCATAGTGATATGATTTATTCGTTTAACATTGAACCATGTGTAGAAACCAAGAACTTTAGATTTCAAGAATGTGTGAAGTTGGAAGCCCTTATCACCCCGTGTCTGAAATATGGAGCGGCTGGCTGATCATAACGAGCGAAGAGCATATACCCTTTTGAGAACTCATAGCGGTAGCCCACTTGCTGGAAAAGTTGTTCAAGCGTGGCGGCATCCTCATTGTTATGATACGTGCAGCAGGACAATGTGATGCCGTCTCTCTCACGAAGCAGGGGCAGGAGCGACCGAACCACTTTCGGTTCATACCCTTCGATATCCATCTTGATGAAAAGCGGTGAGGACGACTCGCACTTCAACAGGGATGGTAAGGAAACCGTGGTGCGGCTATCCTTGTCGGAAACCAGTTTCTGAACAAATACCGCCTTGTCCTTATATTGGGCAAACGTGGCACGCAAGGGAGCCTTCCAGATACCGTCACGCTCTATCAGATAGACTTTCGATGCCTGCTCAATCACATCAAGCGAGAATAGCGCCTCGGCACAGCCCACATCGACCACAACATCGCCATCGTGGACCTGAAATTCTTTCGACTGGTACTGATGGGGCGCAATGTCTTCGCCCTTGCCGAGCAGACGGTCGCCGCAGATATAGCCCTTGTAAGCCTCTACAGCCTGAGCCACCGAGTATTTGCGCGGGAAATAGAGATGCTTCCCCTTGTGAATCACGTAGGGGAGCCGGAGCGAATCGTCAAAGCCGCTCTTCACCTCCACCGTCATGTCCTCTTGCGACGGATAGACGGTGAAACGACCCAGGGCAAGCAATCGGCTGATTTCACGCTGGTATTCACGGCGATACTCCTCGCTCAACTGCGAGCGCACAAGGATTGACTGATAGGTCAGATCCTGGCGCTGCGCAATGAGCGTCTCCTTCAGATTCTTGCGAAGCAGGTAATAGACATTCATGCCTATCGTTCGCAAGCTGATTTCTTCGGAGTAGAGATTCAGCATTTGCCTGCAACTATTGAACAATCATCTGACGTGAGGCGACCGACCTGCCATCGGCTATCAAGGTATAGATATAGGAACCCTTGCCGAACCTGCTGGTGTCAACAGTGAGCTTGCCGTTGCCTCTGCCCTCCAGCGCATAGCTGCCGACCATCTTGCCGGAAATGCCGTAAATGTAGAGCATAGCCTCGCGGGTCTTCTCAGGCAAAGAATAGGCGATTTCGCATCTGCCGTCGATAGCGACACACGCCTCCTGGCCGAAGAAGCCTTCTTCTGCCAACCCTGACGTATTGTTCGCCGCGATGTTGGCCCGGACGTTCTCCAAGGTTTGCTGCAACACACCGACTTCGGCAGAAAGATGCTGCACGGTTTGGATAAGCAAAGGTATCAGCCCAGCGTAATCCACCTGCTTATTACCGAGCGAATCTTCACGCACCAACTCGGGATAAACCTGCTCAACCTCATCGGCCAGAAGGCCGAAAGCAGGAGTCGCCGTGGAAGTTTCTTCTTGCCTGATGACGTATTCCAACGGGGCGAGCGCCATGATACCCTGATAGCCGCGCTTGCTGTCCAGGTCGTTGATATCAGACATCAGTTCGGGATCGGACGGTACCATCAGCGACGGCGCAACAACGGCTCCTTTCACGATAACGGAGCCATTAAAACTGGCCACATAGCCACCAGGGAGGGAATTTCCGAACAGGACTGCATAGCCGACGCCAGTGGGATCCTCGGGATCAAGCACGTATTCACCCGTATATTGTGTGCTGTCGGCAGTCGTGAGCATGATGATATAATCACCAGCGTCTTCGGAAACATAGAGGCTGTCGGAACCATCAGCACAGGCATTGAATGTGGCCTGGGCAACAGCTTGGTCGGACTGACGGACGACATCACACTGAAGCAAGCCGAGATTGGCCATGTAGGAAAACGTCAGACTGCCGTTCAGAAAGTTGCACTGGATGGGGACAAGACCGGGAATACGTGGATGCGTTCCGCCAGATGGAACAGGATGCAACGGGATGTTCAGTTCACCGACATGCTGTGGTGCATTTGCAGCAAAGAGCGACATGGAGAGTGCCAGCGCCATGAGCAGGCTGAAGGAGGATAACTTTTTTGTGTTCATAGTGGTAAAATATTGTGTGATTCGATATTTGCTTTTTTATGGATCGCTTCGCTCAAAATTATAAGAAAATTGATTTTAAAAAAATATCAAAAGAAGTTCGGCCTAACAAGCGCTGTCTCCAATCTTGTCCCTTTTTTCTTATAATTTTTTATCTTGATTTTTTTATAATTTTGAGCTTTGCGACCCCACTAATATTCATCTTTTACACCGCAAAGATACGAACTATTTTTGAAACAACATCGGACAAAAGCAAAAAAAGCGCGCTTTTTATGGGCACGCTTCAATTTGAGATTCAAAGACTTAATATTTTTTAACTTTTCGGCCAGATAAAGGAATCTGACATCAGTCCAAAAGGAGCAGCAAATCGTCCCTGTAGGGCAGTTTTGACGTGAAGATACGCTCCCGGAGTCGGCTCCGACGCTTGTAGAGCGTGTCGCGATTATCGACCTTCATCAGCACACAAGTCGATTTGGTGGAGAACCCGGCGATCATCAGGCACAGGAGGTGCAGGTCATCATCCTTGGTGAAGAGTCCATCCTGCTGCACCTTCGACATCAGTCCGTCGAAGTTCTCGTCGATTGCCGACATCAGCTTTGCCATGAACTTCGGATCCTTGAAGGCACTGATCTCACTCTGCACTTCGTCGAAGATGAGTTTTCGCGATTCCTTCGTCTCTTCCTTGCTGTAGTATTCCAGACCGATGCGGTCGATCCGTTCCATCCGCTCCTTGAACAGACGCTGGATGGTCATCCTCGATTTGCGGGTCGATTCGAGGGCTTCGGCTTCGGCAGCAGAGTGAGAGATGTCGGACTGCTGTCTGCGCTGCTGCTCCATGCCAAGTTCTTGCCTGAGCTGGAAGACGTCATCCAGATACGTGCGGACAAGCATATCCTTCTGGCGAAGCCTTTGGCGAACTATCACACCGAGGAGCAGCAGGAGCAACACAGACATGACGAGCACAATCTGGTAGCGACGCGTTCGCTCGCGCATGAGGCGATTGTTGTTGTCCAACTGCTGCTCCACATAGTCCTGCTGGACGGAGGATACCGAAGTCGTGTTGATGACACGGACGATGGAATCCTGCAAGTTGGACTTCTGCAGCAACGTCTGATAAGCCTCCCGATCGTAGCCCCGGCTATGCAGCAGGTCCGACCGTGTGGCAAGCGCGAAGACCCTCTCCGTAGCTGACGACATCAATGCCTTGGCCTGCGCCATGCAACTGTCGGCCTCGGCCCTTTGCCCATTGTGCTCATGGACGATAGCCCGGCACAGGTAATCGATGGTGTAACGGGGGGAGGCCTGCAGCCCAATCAGCGAGTCGGCTTTAGCATACTGATTTTGAACTATGCACTGATATATATAATAGGTAAGCACCTCTTGCCGGAGTCGCTGGTCGATGTCGGCACTCAGCAGACTGCCGAATATCTCGTCAGCCTCGTCGAATCGCTTCTGATAGTTCAGGGCAATAGCCTTCAGCATGAGCGCCCAGTTCATCCGCGCCGTGTCGCCGGCTGCACGATGGCATTGATAGGACTTTTCGGCATAGACAAGGTCTTCGCCACTGTACATGTCATGGCAGATGCTGGCAATGTTGCCGTACGACAAGCCGGCAAACGTGGCATCGTCGAGCCTTTCGGCCATCTGGGCAGCTTCGAGAAACTGCGCGTAAGCACGCCCATATTCCTGGGCATTGCGCCAGATGCAGCCATGGTAATAATGCGCCAGCATCTGCTCGCGCCTGCTGCCATGCGCGTCGTAATAGCGGACGGCTGCGAGGATAAGGCTGTCGCTGGTGTCGTCGATCCAATTCTTGTCGCGGGTCTGCGTCTTCAGCAGGGCGTAGCGCGCATGCTGTGCTTCTCCCTCAAGACGCAGGCTGCCAGTGGCGAGCAGACTGTCGAGCCTATTCAGCTCGATGAGTGCAGAATCGGGATGATGTTCGACGCAGGTGTCAATCCTTTCGAGCAACCGATTGGCCTCACAGCTGCCTCGCCCGCACGAGGAAAGGCACGAGAGGATGATTGCGCAAACGACAAGCATCGAAACTATGGATCGGACAGGCTTCATCAGATCATATTTTTAGAAGAAGACGAGGAGTTGTTATTTTCCAAACTCCACGAATCCGTAGGCACGGCTCACTTCGTTGTATTCATTAATCAGTTCGGCCCGGTTGGGACATCGTGCCTGGGTGAAACGGCTGTATAGAATCTCGCGAATAGCGACGGGAATAGTCTTGTCCTGATGCATGGTGTCGTACTGATAGGCACGCTCATACCATGGGAGTGCCTGCGAATAGATGGGCTGAAGCTCGCTGTCCATCTTCTTGAATTGCCGCTGATTGTAGAGCTTGGACTTGAGTTCGACGGCACGATTGTAGTAGATACGCCCGATGTATGAGCAGACATTGGTCTGGGTGGAATCGAGGTCGTACGAACGAAGATATTGCACCATGGCGCGATCGACATCGCCACTTATCTCGTACAACTGACCACGGACACAGATGGTCTGTGCGTCGGTGCTATCGACACTAATGCAGCGATCGGCCAGGACCTCGGCATCACGCCAGTTCTGACGGTCGAGATAGATTTGCAAGAGATTTCGCTGGAACCACGTGTCGCGTGGCAGCGTCTCGATGGCCCCCATCAGTTCGGTGATGAGCCTAACTGTATCCTTGCGCGAAGAATAGATGGCAACGGTGTTGCGAAAGACTTTCTCAGGATCGTAGCCTCGCACCTTCAGGCTGTCATAATAGACGAGCGACTGGTCGAGCATGCCAAGGGCACTCGAAACGGTGGCACAGTTATAAAGCGCACGATTCTGCGTGCTGTCGGCAAGGAAAGTCTCGAAGCCCGAGAAACGCTTGGCATCCGACTGATAGGCACTGCGCAAAAGGTGGCTGTTACTGCCATCGAAGGTCATACGAAACTCGTCGAGCGTAGTGTTGAGGTCTCCCCGCTTGAAACTCTGTCCGGCATTGACCTGGAAACCATTGGTAAGAAGGAAGTACTGCATGGCCGTCTGCGAGAGACGACTCTGCTGCTTCAGGCCATTCTTGCCATACTCCTTGGGATCGGCCTGATAGAGTTCATAGGCTCTTTGATAATAACGGTAACACTGCTTTGCAGCTGCGAGCGCCGTGGCCTCATCCATCTTGCCGCCTGAAGCAGGTTTGTTGCGCTCATAATTGAACGCTACGTCTTCGACATCACCTGCTGCTGCAAAATAATCGGCGTTCTCGAGATGCAGGGAGTCGGAGAGCTGGAGCACGCGATTGATGTGTCTGCGTGCAAGCTTAATGTCGGTGGTGCGCACGTTGGTACTAAAGCGGCGCGCCAATTTGAGGCGCTCCTGAATGGTGTCACGGAGTGCCTTAGTGAGAACAGGGGTCTCCTGCTGTGCCTCTTCGGCATGCAGAAGACCCAGGTTAATGATGATGAAAATAAATAGACTTAGAAATCTTTTCATTTATTATTCCTTACGTGGACGGCCGTAAGCATCGGCAACCTCGTTGTACTCGTTGATGAGGGCCTGGCGGTTAACGGCATTGGTTGGAGCGAACTTACGATAGAGAACCTGCATGAGGAGGTTCGGGATATCGTTGTTCTCGTGGTTGGCATCAGCCTTAAAGGCGTTGCGGAGCAATGGGAGGGCCTTCTCCATCTTCTCGTTAGAGAACTTGTCGATTTCAGCCTCACGAGCGTGGTTCTTGAGCATCTCGCTCTCGCCCTGCTCCATCTCTACGAGCCAAGTGTAGCCATAGTAGAGATTGGCATCGAGGTTGTTTGGATCGATGGCAAGAGCCTTTTCGAAGTACTCCTTGGCAGTCTCGGTCTCACCCTTCTGGGTGTAGAGGCGAGCGATGATAGTCAAGGTACCAGCGTTGTTAGGATTGGAAGCCAAGCTAGCCTTCATGGCGTTGATGGCGCCGTCGAGGTCATTACGATCGAGATAGATGCTGAAAAGGTTAGAGCTGAAGTAGTTCTCATCGGGGAGAGCTTCCATACCCTTCTGGAGCCAGGTGATCATGTTGGCAGTATCCTTGAGCTGAGCATACTCACCTACGATAGAAGAATAAACAGGCACCTGAGGAGTGTTCTTGCCGATGAGCTGCTTGAAGACGTCGATAGACTTCATCTTGTCAACCTCGCTGTAGCATGAACCTGCATAGAGGAGGTTCTGATACTTCACTGAGTCGTTCTTATACTTCTCGAGTTCAGCCAAAACGAGTGGGTTCTTCTTAGCAGCAGCCTCAAGGAGTGCAGATTCAGCGCCGCTGGAAGCAAGTTCAAAGAACTTGGCAGCATTGGCCCAATCCTTCTGATTGTAAGCAGTGAAGCCACAGTTAGCGAGACCATTCGACATCGAGAAGAGCTCGTAAGCCTTGGAAGCCATGTCATCGTTAAACTTGGTATTGACCTTACCCTTGGCATCAGGGGTAGCAAATGCATCCCAAGCCTCCTGGAAATACTGGAAGCCCTTGCCGCAGTTGCTGAAGAGAGTGTTGAGAGCGCTCTGATCGTTGTTCTGAGCATCAGCAAGAACGACCTTCGACTGATTGTACTCAATCAAGGCAGCAATGCGCTTGATTTCTCCAAGCATGGTACCAGCCTGTGGATTGGCAAGAGCCTGTTCAACCAGCGAGCGGGCAGCATCAAAGTTGATTCCCTTTGCCTTCTCTTGGTCCACCTGACCCATAGCGTCTTCGGGAAGCTTGGCAGCCTTTTCGGCATCCTTAAGGAAGGTAGAGATAACCTTCTGCTGTTCCTTGATGGCCTTCTGCTCCTCTTTTGAGAGCTCCTGGGCAACTACTGTACCGGCGCAGAGGCCGATAGCAAGAATCGAAAGAATGAATTTCTTCATAGCATAAATAATTTTAAAATGTGTAGTGATTATTCTTGATTTGGTTCAACGTTGGCTGGAGTTTCAGTAGATGCGGTCTCGATACCGTTGTCATCGGACTGCTCGGTGGCCTCGATCTCAATCTCCTCCTCCTCACGTTCGGTCAGCACTTTGCAAACGCTGGCAATACTGTCGTTCTTCTTGGTGAGGTCGATGAGTTTCACACCTTGTGCAGCACGGCCCATGATGCGAATGCCCTGACTCTTCTCTGCATCGTACTTGCAGTTCATGCGGATGACGATACCCGACTTGTTGATAATCATGAGATCGTTCTCGTCGTTGACAAGCTTGATGGCGATGAGCGGACCTGTCTTCTCGGTGATGGAAAGGGTCTTGACGCCCTTGCCTCCACGGTTGGTGATACGGTAGTCGTAAACATAGCTTCGTTTTCCGTACCCCTTTTCTGACACGACAAGTATCGAATAGTTTAAAGGATTCTCAATATCCTGTGGAGCTACAGATGGCTCTTCGCTTTCTTCGGCGGGAGCCTCCTCGGGTTCTTCAGGTATATCGAAGAGATTATCGAGGGTGATTTCCTGATCGGTAACTGGATTCTCTTCTTCGTCAGTTTCAACGGGTGTATCATTGCCCTCCGACTGGCCAAGAGTGATGCCTGGATACTTAACTGCAATCATGCCGATGCACTCGTCGTTGCCATCATCGAGACGCATACCACGCACGCCGGTAGCGACACGGCCCATCATGCGCACCTTGTCCTCACCAAATGTGATGGCACGACCATTGCGGTTGGCCATGATGAGATGATTCTGTCCGTCGGTCATGACTACGCTGACCACCTTGTCGCCCTCGGCGAGGTTAATGGCATTGATACCATTGGCACGCGGACGGCTATAAGCAGCAAGTTTGGTCTTCTTGACAGTACCGTTCTTGGTAGCAAAGACAAGATAGTGTGAGTCGTTGAACTCAGGATCGGCAAAGGTCACCACCTTAAGGAAAGCGGTGATGCGATTGTTCTCGTTGACATTGAGAATATTCTGAATCGCACGACCCTTCTGGTTCTTTGCAGCCTCGGGAATATCATAAACCTTCATCCAGAATGCCTGGCCCTGCTCGGTAAAGAACATCAGCCAGTTGTGGTTCTTGGCAGCATACATGTACTCGATGAAGTCGGAGTCGCGTGTACCAGCGCCCTTTGAACCTACGCCGCCACGGCTCTGTGCCTTGATGTCAGAAAGTTTGGTGCGCTTGATGTAACCAAGGTGGCTGATGGTGATGACCACATCGTCGTTCGGGATAAAGTCCTCGGCATTGAACTGTGCGCCACGATAGTCGATGACGGTGCGACGCTCGTCGCCGTACTTCTCCTTGATTTCGATGAGTTCGTCGCGAACGACCTTCATACAGAGTGCCTCGTCGGCAAGAATCTGCTTGTAGTACTCGATAAGTTTGAGAAGATCCTCGTACTGCTGCTTCAGCTCCTCGATGCGGAGGCCGGTGAGTTGCGAAAGACGCATATCGACAATAGCCTTCGACTGCAGTTCATCAATCTGGAAACGTGCCTCGAGGTTTCGCTGGGCATCGGCAGGAGTACGGCTATTGCGGATGATGTGAACCACCTCGTCGATGTTGTCGCAGGCGATGATCAAACCTTCGAGGATATGTGCCTTTTTCTCAGCTTCGGCCAAGTCGAACTTGGTACGACGGATGACCACCTCATGACGATGGGCAACGAAGTACTGGATGAGTTCCTTCAAGTTGAGAAGTTTTGGCATACCAAGAGCCTCGGGATGACCTGGGATAGGGACAAGAGCAATATTATTGACCGAGAAGTTGGCTTGTAGTTCGGTCATCTTATTGAGCTTGTTGAGGATGACATTGGAGTTGACATCCTTCTTGAGGTCGATGACGATGCGCATACCCTGGCGGTCGGACTCGTCGTTGACGTTGGCGATGCCTTCGATCTTCTTTTCGTCGGCGAGTTGGGCAATGTGCTTGATGAGTTCGGCCTTATTGACACCGTAAGGTATCTCGGTAACGACAATGCGGTCGTGCTGGCCTTCGCTCTCGATTTCGGCCTTGCTGCGGATCACGATTTTGCCGCGACCGGTCTCATAGGCCTGTCGTACGCCATCATAACCATAGATGATGCCGCCCGTTGGGAAGTCGGGAGCCTTGATGTACTGCATCAGTTCGTCGATGGTAATCTCAGGATTATCGATATAGGCACAGATGCCATCGATACACTCCGAGAGATTGTGGGTAGGCATATTGGTGGCCATACCGACAGCGATGCCGTTGGCGCCATTGACGAGAAGTGTCGGGATACGTGTGGGGAGCACCTTGGGCTCCATGAGTGTGCCGTCGAAGTTTGGCATCATATCGACGGTATCCTTGTCGATGTCGCGAAGCATCTCCTCGGATATCTTCGAGAGGCGTGCCTCAGTGTAACGCATAGCAGCGGCGCTATCGCCGTCGACTGAACCGAAGTTACCCTGGCCATCAACTTGGAGATAACGAAGGTTCCAAGGCTGAGCCATACGGACGAGGGCTCCATAAACCGAAGAGTCACCATGTGGGTGGAACTTACCGAGCACTTCGCCGACGATACGGGCACACTTTTTGGTTGGCTTGTCGTAGGTATTGCCAATTTGCTCCATGCCGTAGAGTACACGGCGATGAACAGGCTTAAAGCCATCGCGCACGTCTGGCAATGCACGTGCCACGATGACCGACATCGAATAGTTGATATAGTTGGTGCGCATCTCTTCGTCGATGTTCACCTTGATGATTCGATCGTTTTGTTGCTTATTAATTTCTTCCATCTAATATTAATAGGCTGTCACTTAACAGCCCGTACATTTATATTATATTTGGGTGCAAAGATACATAATTTTCGCGAATGTTCCAAACAAAAACGCCGAAATTTGCGTTTTAGAGCCCCAAATTTCGATTTTCGTGTGAATTTCGACCCCCTATCGAAAGAATTATTCGGATAAAATTTGGCACATTTAATTTTTTTGTTTATCTTTGCCCCACATTTGTAAATAAAACACATCAATCTTATAACATCAATGGAAGCAGTTTTTAGTTACATTATTGGATTGGGCGCTGCCGTGATGATGCCAATCATCTTCACGATTTTAGGCGTCTGCATCAAGATTCCTTTTTCGAAAGCGCTGAAGAGCGGCTTGCTGGTAGGTGTCGGTTTCGTAGGTCTGAGTATCATCACTGCACTGCTGGTTGACACTATGTCGCCTGCGTTGTCGAAGGTGGTAGAGATCTACAACCTCGAACTGGGAGTTTTCGACATGGGCTGGCCAGCTGCAGCTTCGGTTGCCTACAACACCCTGGTTGGTTCTTTTATTATTCCTGTGTGTCTGGGTGTGAACCTGGTGCTTCTGCTGCTTGGTTGCACGCGCACCGTGAACATCGACCTTTGGAATTACTGGCACTTCGCATTCATCGGAGCAGTCTGCTACTTTATGACTGATTCGATCGCCTGGGGATTCTTCGCAGCAGTCATCTGCTACATCATCACCCTGGTACTTGCCGACATCACTGCCAAGCGTTTCCAGAAGTTCTATCCCGGCATGGATGGCATCTCTATTCCACAACCATTCTGCCAAGGCTTCATGCCGTTTGCTGTAGTCATCAACAAGGTGCTTGACTACATCCCCGGCATCAACAAGGTTCAGATTGACTCGGAGGGCATGAAGAAGAAGTTCGGTCTCTTCGGTGAGCCATTGTTCCTGGGTGTGCTCATCGGCATCATCATCGGCTGTCTGGCCTGCAAGAACTGGGACGAAGTAGTTGCCAACATCCCGAAGACCCTGCAGATTGGCATCAAGATGGGTGCCGTGATGGAACTCATCCCACGCATCACCAGCCTCTTCATTGAAGGTCTGAAACCTATTGCAGAAGCCACCAAGAGCCTCATCGCTGCAAAATTCGGCGAAGACAAGGAACTCTACATCGGCATGTCGCCAGCTCTCGTCATCGGACATCCCACCACGCTGGTTGTTTCGCTGTTGCTGATCCCCGTGACTCTCGTCCTTGCAGTTATCCTTCCCGGCAACGAGTTCCTGCCTCTGGCTTCGCTGGCTGGCATGTTCTACGTGTTTGTCATGATTCTGCCTTACACCAACGGCAACGTGCTCCGCTCGTTCATCGTCGGACTGATCATGATGGCCGTGGGTCTCTACTTCGTCACCTGGATGGCCGGTGACTTCACCAGTGCCGCTCATACAGTAGCCGAGATTCACCCCGACGACAAGACAGTACAGGTGCCTGCAGGATTCCAGGCTGGTGCCCTTGACTTTGCTTCGAGCCCACTTTCTACGCTTATCTATGCTTGTGTGAAGTATCTATCGTACATTGGAGCTGCCATCCTTACCGTGCTCACCCTTGGCATGGTGGTTTGGAACAAGATGCGACTCGGCAAAGCTGAGAAAAACGTGAAATAACATATCGGAGATTACAGTTTACAAACAAGAACATAATCCAACTAATATAAAATTATGAAGAAAATTTTTCTATTCAGCGCATTGGCCCTTCTTGCCATGGGTGCCACTGCTCAGATTCACATGACCAAGCAGATCGCTTGCCATCCTGACGACGTTAAGCACTACGACACCAAGACTCTCCGCGAGCGCTTCGTGATGGAGAAGGTCATGGTGGCCGACGAGATCAACCTCACCTATTCGATGTACGACCGCTTCATCTTCGGCGGTGCCATGCCTGTGACAAAGGAGCTCAAGCTTGAAGTGACCCCCGAGATTCGCGACAACTTCTTGAAGCAGGATTATTTCCTCTACAATCGTGAGCTCGGCGTCATCAACTGCGGCCAGGGCGCAGGTGTAGTCACTGTCGATGGCGTGGAGTATCCCCTTGGCCCCAAGGAAGCTCTCTACGTAGGCCGCGAGAACAAGGATGTGTCGTTCAAGAGCAATGATCCATCGAACCCCGCCAAGTTCTACATCAACTCGGCAACGGCTCACAAGAAGTATAAGACGCAGTGGGTGACCCTCGATGGCCGCAAAAACGGCAAGGTTCAGTCGCTGAAGGCTTCAGTATGGGGTCCGGTAGGCACCAAGGAGGAGGCCAACGGTCGCACCATCTACAAGCTCATCGTCAACGACGCTCTTGAGGAGGGTCCCTGCCAGCTGCAAATGGGTCTGACCCAGCTGGAACCCGGTGCCGTATGGAACACCATGCCACCTCATCTGCACGGCCGTCGCATCGAGGCCTACTACTACTTCAACCTGCCCGAAGGACAGACTATCGACCACGTGATGGGCGAACCTCAGGAGAGCCGCAACGTATGGCTCCACAACGAGCAGGCAATCATGAGCCCCGAATGGTCGATTCACGCAGCTGCAGGCACCTACTACTACACCTTCATCTGGGGTATGGCTGGCGAGAATCTGGAGTATAACGACAAGGACCAGATCGAGGTGATTGACATCCGCTAATCCTACCGCTACTCATCCATCAATCCGATGCGCAGCATATTCATCATAGCCACCTGTGTCCTCCTCTACACTGGAGCCTGGGCACAGGTGGTTTTCAATTCGGTATCTGTCCGCACCTGCGACGGACAGATTCACAGTTATGCCATCGAACGGGTTGACAGCATCACCTTCGACACCGTCCGAAGTGTTCAGGCCAACAAATGGTACCATATGCTCGAAAACCCGGGTATCGCCGATTATCTGCGGGACTTCGAATACGACCCGTCAGATTACACCTATCACCGACTATTTGACTACCGCGGGGAGCCATATCTCGACAAGCGCCAGGATTGGCCGTATGGAGTAACCTTAGGCGACACTACCTACTACAATCTGATTCCCGGTAGGACATATACTTTACAAAACCTCGAGGACGGAGTTCTAACTCCAATCACTATCCACACCTTGGGTCAACTGCGCATGATCAGGGCCGAGGGCATAGACAATGTGCGCGACTTGGGTGGTTGGCCGACAACAAACGGCAAACACATTCGTTACGGCCTACTCTATCGAGGTGTCGAGATAAACACCGCCTATTCACCGGTACCTGACTATGCACAATCGGCCCACTGCCTCACTGACGAAGATTGCAGAATACTGCGCGAAGAACTTGGCATCCGTGCAGAACTGGACCTGAGAAAAGAAAAAGAAAACCCTTCGATAGGCTATTCAGCCTTAGGAAGGGACATTGTCTATGCCAACTTAAACATTAAATTTGGAGAAATAACTTCAGAAGAAAATAAGGCTATGCTCCTCTCCTGTTTTAGATTCATTGCCAAGCAAGTCGAAGCGGGCAGACCTACATATATTCATTGCATCTGGGGTGCAGATCGAACAGGCATGCTCTGCATGCTGCTCGAAGGCCTATTAGGTGTCAGCCAAAGCAATCTGGACAAGGACTATGAACTAACATCGTTCACGGGGAACACTCGCTACCGGAATGACCCGAGTTATCAAAGTGTTCTCAAAAGGATTGTTGATATGGAAGGATGTACATTACAAGAGAAGTTCCGCAACTGTTGGAAAGGATTCGGAGCGACAGATGCGGAAATGGACAAGTTCATCGAGATGATGACGGAATAAGGGAAGTAACAATTCAGGGATTGAACTTGAAATCAGCGATGAGAGGACGATGATCGGAATAGGAAACCGTATCGACCCGCACCGCCTGCAGGTCGAACTCCTTTGAATAAAGGATGTGGTCGAGACGAAGACGGAGTTTCTGATCGACAAACGTGAATCCGAAACCTCGACCGCTACGCCACCAGGCATCATTCAACCGGTCGCGATGATCGGGATGAATGTTGTTGCTGCGACAATTCTGAATCGTACGCACACATCGGGCTCCGCTCAAATCGTTGAAATCGCCACAGACAATGAGCGGATTGGGACAATTGCGCAGCGAATCGGCAATCGATTGTGACTCAAGACCACGATAGGCATAACCAAACTGCAACTTTTCGTAAATGTTGTGGACTTTCTGCCGTTTCCCCTTGCTCTTGCTCATCGCCGTGTCGTAGGAATTAGAGCGCAGGTGGACATGAACCAAAGTGACCGGCTTGCCATCGACATCTGCTGTGGCCTCATAGACTATCATATAACTTCCGACGAACTCCACATCGTCCTTATCCAAATAGGGATAGTCGCGCTTAATCTGATCCATATCCAAACGATAGGTCCGAAAATTGCTGAGTGGAAAGCGGCTGTAGATGGTCAGGTCAGCATAGATGGCAGACAACTTTTCGAACTCAGGAAAGTCATGAAGGCTGTAGGGATAGGTCGTACGCAGCATCTTTTCGAATCCATGGGAAGTGCCGGGTGTATTCTCTGGCAGGAACAAGAAGTCGGCATCGAGGTTCTTAACGTAATCGAGGAACGGTTGCTGATGTTTCGGCACATACTCGACCTTCCCGCAAATGTTATATTCCAGAATGCGCAAAGTACCCGCAGGCTTGGCATTGGGAAGTTCGGGGGAAAAACGGAGAGGAATCTGCTCGGCACATCCATTGATGAGCAATGCGAGAAATGCCACGACAAGCGCCGCCTTCCATTTGCGGAATACCAGCAAAAAAAGGACTAAGCCCGCAAAGGCAAGGACGACAAAGGGTGCCGCCAATATAGCCATTTCAAAAGTCTCCTGTGTCACCTGCATAACGACGTGTACAATTTAATATACTCGCGGGCAATACTGCGAGTATCGTAATTCTCTTCTATGAGCCTTCTCCCCCGAAGTCCCATCTGCTGCAATTCATCCTCAGAGGAAGCTATAAACGAACGGAGTGCAGACTTGATAGCCTCCACGGACACATCCACACACCAACCGCAATGCTTCGTATTGAGCACGTTCCAGGGCGTACCCTTCGTCGTCAGGACCGGTGTACCCGAAGCCAAGGCCTCAGCCACTACGATACCGAAGTTTTCGGAGTAAGTAGGCAGCACCAAAAGGTCTGCCTCGCGAATCAATTCCCATTTCCTTTCGCCATAGACACCACCAAGCCACTGGACATGCTCCCCCACTCCAAGACTGTCGGCCAAAGAACGAAGGCTTGAGAGATAAGCATTGTCACCCTCACCAACGATTTGCAGCACATAGTCACACAATGGCCCGTCAATGGTTCGCAATTCGCAGAAAGCCTGTAGCAGCAGATCAATCCCCTTCTTGGGATGCACACGGCTTAGGAACACGAGTTTATGGTTCCTCTTCCAACTTGTCTTCACCACGATGTCGCGAGTATCAACGCCATTGCCAATAACATGAAGCTTGGGATGCCAATCGGAAAGCAAAGGGCAGTAACGAGAAATATTCTCGATGTTCCTTTTCTCGCTTTCCGCTGTTGCATGAACAATGTCGGCTGCAAAGAGCGCCCTGCGCTGATAGGCGAGCAAGGAAGGTACTTTGCGTGTCCAGTAATGACGACGAACAATCCAAGGTTCGAGCATACCATGAGGCGAAAGGACGACGGGATAACCCGCCTTCTTGGCCCAAAGGACTGCATAGGCGAAATATGGCTGCCAGCAGCAATTGACATGAACGATGTCGGGACGAATTGTGTCGAGCAGTCTTAAATATTCAGCACGCACACTCCATACCCTCCACGAATTGGGCAGATAATGCATTAGTGCATGACGCACCGGCAACTCATCCTGAGTTCGGTGCGCCACGATATGCATTTCCATCAATTCACCCAACGTATCAGACAACGACTGCATATACATGCTCGTGCCTCCATCCTGTCGGGACATGGAAGGGATGTAGTGAAGGACTTTCAACTATTTTTCGATTATTACTTAACCACGCCCTTTTCGAGGAACTCGGCCAGGTTGGTGCGCATGACAGAAGCCACGTGGTCGGCTGCAACCTTCTCCATGTCATGTTTAACCATGATCTTGACAAGTTGCTCGAAGGTCGTTTTCTGAGGATCCCAACCCAATTCGCGCTTTGCCTTTGAGGGGTCTCCCCAAAGATTTACCACGTCGGTGGGACGATAGAAGTCGGGACTCACCTCGACGAGCGTCTTGCCTACAAGGTCGGCAGGTCCGGCTACACAAACGCCCTTCTCATCGAGACCTTCGCCATGGAACTCAAGTTCCATTCCAGCAGCCTTGAAGGCATAATAGCAGAACTCGCGGACCGAATGCTGCACGCCAGTAGCAATCACGAAATCATCGGGCACATCATGCTGAAGGATGAGCCACATACACTCAACATAGTCGCGGGCATAACCCCAGTCGCGAAGGCTGGAAAGATTGCCGAGGTAAAGACGCTGCTGCTTGCCCTGTGCAATACGGGCAGCGGCAAGAGTAATCTTGCGGGTCACGAAGGTTTCGCCACGACGCTCCGACTCATGATTGAAGAGAATGCCCGAGCAGCAGAACATGTTATATGCCTCACGGTACTCCTTTACAATCCAGTAGCCATAAAGCTTAGCCACAGCGTAAGGAGAATAGGGATGGAAAGGAGTATTCTCGTTCTGAGGCACTTCCTCGACCTTTCCATAAAGCTCGGAGGTGGAAGCCTGGTAGATGCGACACGAATCCTCAAGATGATTGGCACGCACGGCCTCGAGGACACGAAGCACACCCGTGGCATCGACATCAGCCGTAAACTCGGGGGCATCGAAACTTACCTGCACATGGCTTTGTGCAGCAAGATTGTAGATTTCAGTAGGCTTCACCTTGTCGATAACCTTCACAAGGCTCATCGAATCGCCCATATCTCCATAATGTAGGTGGAACTGGGGGTGGCCCTCAAGGTGAGCAATACGCTCACGATAGTCGACAGAACTGCGGCGGATGACGCCATGCACTTCATAACCCTTGCTGATAAGGAACTCAGACAGATATGAACCGTCCTGGCCAGTGACGCCCGTAATAAGGGCGACTTTTCTTTTTGTCATAATATAACGTCTTAATAAATAATAATCTACTTATTCGATCGACTTCTTGTACCAGTCGAACAATTTACGGACACCATCCTCAATCTCCACCTTATGGGTCCAACCCAACGAATGTAGTTTGGAGACATCGATCAGTTTGCGCATCGTTCCGTCGGGCTTCGACGAATCAAACTCCACTGTTCCAGTGAAACCAACAGCGTCAACCACGAGTTCGGAGAGCTGGCGAATGGTCAATTCCTTACCAGTTCCTACGTTGATGTGGCAATTGCGAATCTCGCCAAGAGAAGGAATGGCACCTCCACGACCTGCCGAATGATTGCGGTCAACAGCGCCATCGGTGGTGGCTCCATAGTGGACCGAAGAATATCGTTCGATTCCGATGATATCGCTGAAATCAACATTGAGGAGCACATGGACAGAAGCGTCAGCCATATCCTCGCTCCACAGGAACTCACGAAGAGGAGTGCCGGTGCCCCAAAGGGTTACCTTGTTATCCTCAATACCATACCAAGCCAACACCTTGCGGATAACTGCCTCGTCGGATGTCTCGTCAATCTCGTAGCGCACCTTACCATCCTGCTCAGGAATGGTGGCGCCCACAGGTCGAATGGCAAGATCGCGGCGGATGGCCGACCAATCGTTGTCGTTGATGAGTTTCGCCAAATAGACCTTGCGCATCATCGCTGGCATGACGTGCGAATTTTCCAGATGGAAATTATCGTTGGGTCCGTAAAGGTTGGTAGGCATCACAGCGATATAGTTCGTACCATATTGAAGGTTGTACGACTCGCACATCTTCAAGCCGGCAATCTTGGCAATCGCATACTCCTCGTTGGTGTATTCCAAAGGAGACGTCAGTAGGCAATCTTCCTTCATCGGCTGTGGCGCATTCTTCGGATATATGCATGTCGAACCCAGGAACAACAGTTTCTTAACACCGTGGGCATAGGCTTCGGAGATGACATTGCATTGAATCTTCATGTTCATCATGATGAAGTCAGCACGATAGAGTGAATTCGCCATAATGCCTCCTACAAAGGCAGCAGCCAGAACCACGGCATCGGGGCGTTCCTCATCAAAGAAGCGACGTACAGCGAGTTGGTTGGTAAGATCCAACTCCTTGTGCGTGCGTCCTACGAGATTGGTGTAGCCCCTTGACAAGAGATTATTCCAAATGGCAGAGCCGACGAGTCCACGATGCCCTGCCACATAAATCTTGCAATTTTTGTCTAACATATTTACACACTTATTTCCCGAATATAATAAAATTTGTGCGCAAATTTACAAAATATATTCCACTTTTCGAAACCAATGGAGGTATTTCATCCAAAAATTATAGGATTTTGTAATATTTGGCACCCAATTGTCAATTCTACTAAAGAATTTTGAGCCAATTGAAAGCAAAATTGCCCTGCAATGTTGCACATGAACAAAAAAATAAATATCTTTGCGCCGCGATTTAGTGTTGATTGCACATTTTTACAATATATTAATGGAAGAACAAAACAATACAATCGCCTCCGTTGAAGCACCCGTAGATGCTGCTAATGTTCAGCCCGCGGTCGATGCGGCCCCCAAGAAAAAGAAGGTCACCCGCTCCCGCAAGAAGGTAGTTGCCCCGGAGGCAAAAGAAGAGACTAAAAACGAGGCTGCTCCAGAAGAAAAGATTGAGGAGCCCGCAGTAGAAAACAAAACGGCAGAAAAGAAGCCCGAAAAGGCCAGCAAAAAGGAAACCGTAAAAGAAGTTGAAAAGCCGGTAGAGAAACCGGCCGTGAAGCCTATCCCTAAGATGCCTAAGAATCTTGTGATACGCGACTTCTGTGACCTTGCCAATTCTGGCGGATATATTCCTTTGCTTAGCGACCAGCAGATTCAGCAGCTGACTTACGAGGAAGCCTACGAGCGCGACCTCATTTTCGAGGCTATTATCTCAAACGTGCTCGATTATGACATCGTTCTCTCGGATACCAACATCTGGTTGGAACTTCTCGTCGGTCACACTTCAAGCCACTCCGACCCACGCGTCAACGCACGACTGATGTTCGAACGCCAATTGGAGTTCATCTCCAAGATGTGCAAGAAGATCGGTGGCAAGTTCTCCATCATGAGCGAGACGTACGAGGAAGTCGACAGGTTTGCGACCATGCAGGAGCCCACCGACTACAAATTGGCCGACTGGAAAGATCCAGCACTATGCTTGAACGTTGCAGCACGCTTAGCCAAACGCTTGATGCTGTATCAGCAGAAGGAGAATCGTCTGCGCATCGAGGGTATCGGTTCCGAAAGTCATCATTCTTCGTTTGCAGATCCTGCCATCATTCGACGCACTGTCGAGCTCTTCGCGCAAGGCAAGAAAGTGCTGCTCCTCACCAACGATGCTTCGGTGGCAATCCGTTCACTGGGCATGTGCGACGATCTGCAGCGCACCAATGAAATTGGCGATGCCGAATGGCGAGAAGTTTATGAGCCCCAGCGTCCTATGGTGCTTACCATGGACGACCTCAAACTCCTGGACCAGTACACTCGACAATATCATTTCCTGACCCTCGCCGCAGGACGTCAATGGATGCAAGATGTTCAGATGCGCCAACCTGTACAAATCGAGAAACCACTTTCCCTATGGATTGAAGGATTCCGTCCCGGTGATCGTCGCGAGCGTCGCAGTGACAAGCTCGAACTACAGAAGAAGGAGTACGAGAAGCAACGATTGGAGCAGGAACGTAAAGAACAGGAGCGCAAGGAGCAGGAGCGCAGGGAACAAGCCAGGCTCGAACAGGAACGTCGCGAAGCCGAAAAACAGGCCCGTCGCGAAGAGCAAGAGCGCCGCGAACAGGAAAACCGCGAGCGTAAGGAACAGGCTCGTCTCGAACAGCAGCGTCGTGAAGAACAACGTCGTGCTGACCGCGAACGAGCTGCTGCCGAAAAGGCTGCACGCCTTGCCGCCGAAGAGGAAGCCCGTAAGCAGCAGGCACTCCAAACTGCTGCCGATCAAGTTGCTCAGGTTGAAAATGATTCTGTGGACGAAACTCCCGCAGAGGCTCCCTTGCAAGATGCCACTCCCGTTGAAGCTCCCGTTGAAGAAGTTCCCGTTATCGAACTTCCTCCTCTTTCGCCCGAGATGATGGAACTTATGGGCCCATCATCAAGCGAAAAGAAGCGCACCCGCCGTGGAGGCCGTCGTCGCAAGACTACAGCTGATACAACCGAACAAAAATAATATACGTCGTTGAAAAAGCTTATTATCTTAAAACGATCTATTTGGACTTTATTGATTATTCTTGGTTGCAGCTCTGCAGCAGCCAAGAATATATCCATATTTGTTGCTACCGACCTGCATGTAATGGGCCCAGGGCTTCTTATCAACGAAGGATCGGCTTGGGATAATTACATCAATTCATCGCACAAACTGGAAGATTATAGCGTCAGCTTGTTTCAGAATATGATAGATTCCATCTTGTTGCAAATGCCCGACATCGTCATGATACCCGGCGACATCTCGAAAGATGGAGAAAAGCTTTCTCACGTATATATCACCCAAGAACTGTCGAGGCTGACCGATGCCGGCATCAAGGTATTTGTCGTCCCAGGCAATCACGACATCGGGAATATCGAGAATGCCCAATATTTTGATGGGGATAAACATTACAAGGCAGAGAATATCACAGCCGAGGAATTCGCTGAAATGTACGCGTCGTTCGGCTATGAAGGTTCGGTGAGAGACGAAAACTCACTGAGTTATGCTACCGAGCCTTTCGATGGACTCGTCATCATCGGCATTGACTCTCATTCGCGCAAGATTGGCAAAAAGACGTTGGACTGGATTTGTGAGCAGGCCTCAAATGCACGCGAACAAGACAAACAGATCATCGCCATGATGCATCATCCCATCATGGAGCACTTCAACGGACAAACCGAGATGAAGTCGGATGCCATCATCAAAGAGTATGAAAACGTCCGTTCGCGCTTTATGGCAGCAGGCATTCATACGGTCTTCACTGGTCATTTCCACACAACCGACGTGGCCATGGCTTACAATGAGAATCACACCGATTCCATCTTCGACATCACAACCGGCTCAAAGATTTCCTACCCGATGCATCATCGATGGGTAACTCTCAGTGAAAACCTGAGCAGGATGGACATCAATACATTTGCAACCGACTCCATCGAAGGACATCCGGAAATCGTTGATGTAGCTAAAAAGAGGATTGAAAATAACATCAATGCAAAACTGGAAAGCAAAGGCGTATCGTTCCTATCCTCGGTTGCATGCCATGCAACCTTCCTCCACTGTGAAGGCAACGAAGACGAAGCCGATGGCGTTAGCCTGATAGACTCCATTCCTTACATAGCTTTTATATTCTATCCCGAAGCATGGGACATCATGAACAGCGTGCTCGATGATTTGACATTCTACGGAGAAGCCAATCAGAATCGCACCCACGACCTGAAGCTCAACATCAAATTGCGAGAGGCTGAAATCAAAGAAGAAGAGGAAGAAGAAGTACCTGATAATATCCGCGAGACATCTTCTGACCAAGAAGATGAAATATCTTACGATCTCATGGGACGACCAATAGATGAGGGAATACAAGGAATAGTGATTCAAGGAGGGAAGTTAATGATGCGAAAAAATCCGTGACAGTAAAACTGCCACGGATTTTTTTATTAAAACCTGAATAATTACAGGAGGGTAACCTTAACGTCGTCCTCAGTATCCTCGAGAACTACCTTGCCTTCGCGTGCCAACCAACCGATAGCAGAGAAGAGAACTTTATCAGTCTTGATCTTAGTGGTCTTCTTAAGCTCCTTTACAGTCTGGCCGTTCTTTTCGTTGAGCGCACCCCAGACGAGGCCGGCGTTTGTGCCAATTGTTTCGTTGTTCATAATTATAAATTTTTTACCTTAAATAAATAACACATTGCTTAAAAAAGCGGTGCAAAGGTACTCATTTTATAAAAAACTGTGCAAAAAAATCTCATTTTTTATTCATAAAGTAGCTTATTTTCGCAAAAAACTGCAATTTTATAAAATGAATCTTACAATTTTTACTTCGTTTCTACCTCAATATCAGAGGCAATCAGCTTGTAACCCTTGCCGTGAATATTGATGATTTCGATGCTTGGATCATCCTTCAGGTGCTTACGCAGCTTAGTGATATAAACGTCCATCGATCGAGCGTTGAAGTAATTGTCGTCAATCCAGATCGTCTTCAAGGCGAAGTTACGCTCCAGGATTTCGTTGGCATGAGCGCAAAGGAGACCAAGGAGATCACTTTCCTTCGTAGTCAACTTGATTGACTTTTCTCCCTCGTCACCACGGAATGTGAGCAACTGCTTCTGAACGTCGAACGTATAGCGGCTCATATGATATGCTACCACATCCTTGCCCTTCTTGCCCTTTACGCGGCGCAGGATAGCTTCAATACGGAACAGCAACTCCTCCATCGAGAAAGGCTTGGTGATATAGTCGTCACCACCAATCTTGAATCCTTCGAGGATATCTTCCTTCAGACTCTTTGCAGTAAGGAAGATGATAGGGATGTCGGCATTGAGTGTACGGATTTCCTGAGCCATTGTGAAGCCATCTTTCTTGGGCATCATCACGTCGAGGATGCAGAAGTCATAACGACCCTTCAGATAGGCTTTATATCCGGCATCTCCATCTCCGTAAAGATCGCAGAGATAGCCTTTGGCCTGTACGTACTCGCGTAGAAGCATTCCGAGGTTCTCGTCATCTTCGCAAAGCAGGATGCGAAGCTTTTCTGGTTGTTGTGTCATAATACAAAAGTTTATAAGTTACACATATTAATTATCTTCTCTCATGAGCGGGATGGTGATAATGAAGGTAGTACCTTGTCCGTAAGTGGATTCAGCCTTGATATCACCTCCATGATCTTTCACAATTTTCCAAACATAAGCAAGTCCTAGACCGAAGCCCTTCACGTTATGAACATTTCCTGTGGGAACACGATAGAACTTCTCGAAGATGCGTTTCAGGTCCTCCTTCTTGATGCCAATGCCATTGTCCTGGACTCGCAGTTCCAACTTGTCTTTGCCAATATTCAGGGTATTGATGGTGAGATGCAAGGGAACATCTTCGCGCGAATACTTATAGGCATTGTCCATCAAGTTGAAGATGACGTTGCCAAAATGCATTTCATCGACCATACAGATGTCGTCTTCAGCATCAAGATGCGTCTCGATTTGTCCTCCTGCCTTCTCTACTTTGAGGCGGAATGTGGAACAAGCGCTCTCCACAATGGCATTTACAGGGATATCCTGAAGTTTCAAGTTGGTCTTCTGACGATCGAACATCGACATTTGCAGAACCTTCTCAACCTGGAAACGCAATCGTTTGGTTTCATCGGCTATCACTCCAGTGATATGCTTCACCATGTCGGGCGACTTCGAGACCGCAGGGTCATTGAGCATCTGTGATGCAAGAGAAATACTTGAGATAGGGGTCTTAAACTCATGCGTCATATTGTTGATGAAGTCGTTCTTGATCTCGCTCAACTTCTTCTGTCGGAATACCACATAGATGACAAAAATGAAGAGCATCAGCATTACCAGGGTGAACACAAACGAAGGAATCATAAAATGCAGGCCATTATTCATAAGCAACCTGTGTCGTCCCGGGAAATACACTTCCATGTAGCTGACACGCGAAGGCGCTTTGCCATAGTCTTGTGCCATCTGCGACCTTGGGAACAGCATCTGCATATAACTGCCCTCCTTCTCTGCTTCTTCAGCCTTGTAGCCGGCCGAACGATAAGCCACCGAACCATCGCGTTCAACGATGCAGAACTCGTAATCCAGATTATATCCTGCCGACTGCATCTCTTCGGTCAACGTGCGTCGCAACTGTTCCAAATCAAGACGCTCCATGATGGGCTTGTCGTTGGTCTGGCTGATAATGCGGAATACCACTTCGTCCAACAGATTACGCTGATACATGTACTGTCCGAGCAGCATGTCCTGCATTGCTCGCTGACGACTCAGGATATTTCGGTTGTTTCTCGGCTGCATCTCAAAATGATGCTGGCTCAGTGTATCTCCGCCGACGTTGCTCTGGAACTTGAACGTACTGACCGAGCCGTCAGGTCCTTGCACCGAGATGCTTCCGCTAGTGGTCACACTTGATGTGGAACTCTCCTGATTCAATTGACTTAATGCCTGCTTCTCGGCATCGTCGTAGTACTCGTCGAGATATTTGCGAGTCTCCTGACGCTCCAGTTGACGCATGGTGCCAAACAATGCGCGCTTGGCAGCCTCGTCAAACTGTTCCTCACGAGTGCTCACTATCTCACTCAAGTAAGTAAACTGCATGACCAGCAAACCGGCGAATGCTATCAAAAGCACAATTCCAATCAACCAAATTGTCTGTTTTCTCATCGATTTATCTGTTAAAATCGCTGCAAAATTAACTTAATTCGTTAAAACCGCCAAGGAAAAAGTAAGAAAAATGCATTTGATTTAACATAATTAACTAAAAAAGGGCACTTTGTTAACTAAAGATGCCCCATTTTAATGAAATCTCATTGATTGAAGCTTCTTACTCGAAATTCATCATCTGGTTTTGTATTGTTATCAAATAACGGACAAAATTGATTTCGGCAGTATCTGAATCGAATGGATGGATTTCGGCGTTGAGTTCCTCATCCAAGGTCTTTTCCGAACCATCAGGCAATGTCACCTTCATCGAACCCGTACAATAGGTGCCATCGGAATAATAATATTTACGCAATTCATATTCGCCCTCAGCTTCCAGGGAAATATCGAGTGGATGGTCATCACTTTTCGTAAAGACAAACATCAGCGAGTTTGAACGAGGCTCGATCAGATATTCCGACACAGTGACACGAGCAGCCCAGTTGTATTTCACACGAATGAAATACGGAGACCAGGTTGAAACTCCATTCCAAGGCTCCTCTTCCGAGAAATCTCCGCAAAAGTAGTCAACAGTATATTCCTGCATACCGCTACCCCCGAACATGCGGCGCATCTTGACATGCAACGAATTGTCCAGGTTTGGTTCTTCAATAGCATTGAGCATCATCGTTTGAGCCTCTGCGTAGGCACGACGTATTTCAATCACACGTTCCATTACAGTCTGTGCCGAAAGCATAGTCATCGAAAAACAGAAAAGAACGAAGGGAAATAGGCGTTTCATATCAATGTCAGATTTTAATGTGGAAGTTAATTCGAACCAAATTTCGTACAAAGATACATATTATATTTTATATGGAGAAATCTTGATACGAGAAAATATCGAACCATATGCCATAGAACCATATTTGTCACGTTTGCATTACATTTTGCGATATTTTTATGAATTATTATCTATTTTCTAAGAAATAATTTGTTTTCTCGATTCTTTTTTAGTATTTTTGCACACTATTTTTCGAAAGGGATAACTATGTCCCAATCTTAAAAAGAAGAAAGAAACAGATATGCGCCAAATCAAAATTACGCAGAACATCACCCGACGCACTGAAGAGTCGATCGAGTCGTACCTTACCGCCATCAGCAAGGAGCACATGGTTACCCCAGACGAAGAAGTGGACCTGGCCCAAAGAATTCACAAAGGCGATCAACAAGCACTCGACAAACTCGTACGCGCCAATCTTCGTTTCGTGGTGTCTGTCGCAAAACTCTACCAGAACCAGGGGCTTTCACTCTCGGACCTCATCTCGGAAGGTAACGTCGGTCTTGTAAAGGCCGCTGAGAAGTTTGACGAAACCCGTGGTTTCAAATTCATCTCCTATGCCGTATGGTGGATTCGTCAGTCCATTATGCAGGCACTTTCCGAGCAAGCCAGAATGGTCCGTCTGCCTGGCAACCAGAACAACCTCATTCGTCAGATTCGTGTCATTCAGAACCGTTTCGAACAAGAACAGAACCGACCTGCCACGATCGAAGAGATTGCCGAAGAACTGGATGTTGCCCCCGAAAAGGTGCGCGAGACCATGGCAGCCAACAACCGCGGTGTCAGCCTCGACTCCCCTCTTCAGGACGATGAGGACGGAACGTTGCTCGACATCACACCCGACACCAAACTCGATGCCACCGACTCAACACTCAACAACGAGTCGCTCCACATCGAACTTGACAATCTCCTCAAGTCAATGCTCAAGGACCGCGAGGCGCTCATCATCAAGGAGACCTTCGGTATTGATTGTCCTGAGAAGTCACAAGAAGAAGTGAGCCAGGAGCTTGGTCTTACCCGCGAGCGTGTTCGCCAGATTCGCGAACGTGCCCTCCTGAAGATCCGCAAATCACCTAATGCCAAGCTTCTACTTGCATACCTCTAACCAAATTTTCAAACCATTCATTTCGGAAAGGGAACGATGACAAGGCTACAGCCGACGCGCGTTCCCTTTCTTTTTTTGTTTTCCATTTCGTTAATAGAAATTACATTTTCATCATTTCGTCCGACTTATCAGAGCAAAAACCGTGCATTTTCAAGTCCAAATTTGCAATTATGAAATAATTTATTTATCTTTGCGCCCAAATAAATATATATACTACCTAATCAAAACAGAAAAAAGTATGGATAGTTTAGAAGTTGCTGTTGAAAAGAAAGCATCGAACTTCGTAGAAGAATTCATCGAAGAAGACATCGCAGCCGGCAAGGTTGCCGCATCACCCACACATATCGTTCACACACGTTTCCCACCAGAACCCAACGGCTATCTCCACATCGGACATGCCAAGGCCATCTGCATGGACTTCGGTGCTGCCGAGAAATATGGCGGACAGTGCAACCTTCGTTTCGACGATACCAATCCCAGCCGTGAGGATACCGAATACGTTGAAGCCATCATGGAGGATATCCATTGGCTCGGATTCGACTGGGGTGATCGCCTCTATTATGCCTCCGACTATTTCCAGGAACTCTGGGATCTGGCCGAGGAAATGATTCGTCGCGGCTTGGCTTACGTCGATGAGCAGAGTTCCGAGGTGATTGCCCAGCAGAAGGGCACTCCTACCCAGCCTGGTGTCGAAAGCCCCTTCCGCAATCGTCCTTGGGAAGAGAGCCTCGACCTTTTCCGCCGCATGAACAAAGGTGAGTTCGACGAAGGCACCATGACGCTGCGCGCCAAGATTGACATGGCGAACCCCAACATGCACTTTCGCGATCCCATCATGTATCGCATCATCAAGTACCCGCATCATCGCACAGGCACAAAGTGGCAGGCTTACCCGATGTACGATTTTGCACACGGTCAGTCCGACTTCATCGAGGGTATCACCCACTCTATCTGCACCCTCGAGTTCGAAGTACACCGTCCTCTCTACAACTATTTCGCCCAGATCATGGCCGACATCAGGGGTACGGAGTACAAGCCTCGTCAGATTGAGTTCAATCGACTCAACCTCACCAACACCGTGATGTCGAAGCGCTATCTCCGCAACATGGTGGAGACAGGCGTAGTACGCGGTTGGGACGATCCTCGCATGCCAACCCTCTGCGGTCTGCGTCGTCGTGGCTACACTGCTCAGGGCATTCGCGACTTCATCACCACCATCGGTTACACCAAGTACGATGCCCTCAACGACATCAAGCTTCTTGAGAACGCCGGTCGTAACGACCTCAATAAGATTGCCACCCGTGTAATGGGTGTGGTCGATCCCGTCAAGCTCACCATCACCAATTATCCTGAGGGCCAGGTTGAACTGTGCGAGATGGAGAACAATCCCGAGCAGGAAGGCAGTGGTGTACATCAGATGCCTTTCTCTCGTGAACTCTACATCGAGCGCGAGGACTTCCAGGAGGTGGCTCAAAAGAAGTTCTTCCGTCTGACCATCGACAAGGAAGTGCGCCTCAAGAGTGCCTACATCATCAAGTGTACTGGCGTCGAAAAGGATGCCGAGGGCAACATCACCAACATCCTCTGCACTTACGATCCCGACTCGAAGAGCGGCATGCCAGGCGCAGACCGCAAGGTGAAGGGCACCCTCCACTGGGTAAGCGCAAAGCACGCTGTTCCTGTTGAGGCACGTCTCTACAACAACCTCTTCCTCGACGAGGAAGCAACTACCGAGTCCGAGCGCAATCCCGAAAGCGAGGTTGTGGTTACCGCTTACGTTGAACCCTTTGCTGCCGAGGATCCCGAGGTCGGCAAGAAGTTCCAGTTCCAGCGCATCGGTTATTTCTGCATCGACAAGGATACCACGCCCGAGAAAATCGTGTTCAACCGCACCGTTTCGCTCAAGGCATCCAAGTAAATTTATTATTCGTTCGACAAGTTTATAAAGTGCAACAAAAGAAAAGCCGCGCCTACTATCAATACATGCTCGACCTGGCCGACGATAAGGTCAGCTACTACAGCACCGACGACATCTCGCAGATCATCTACGATCTGCTGGATGACGGCGATGCTGAAGAAGCTATGGCTGCATGTCAAAAAGGTCTTGACCAACACCCCGAAGATGAGTTTCTCGAACTCATCGAGGCAAAGATCCTTTTGCACATGAACCGATACGACGAGGCCGAGAAATTGGTCAAAGGCAATCCTGATGAACAGTCTCCTTTCGGTATTGGCATACATTTCGGCATCGATGTGAAGACCAAAGACCAGGAAGAAGCTTACGAGAACCTTTTCAGACATCTGCAGAAAGGCGATCTTACAGGACTCGAGTTTGTGGAAATTATCGATGAACTCTTCGACCACCTCCCCCATCATCTCACAGCCGAATACATCACAAAGGCTGCTGATGTTGTGGTAGGCAAACCTTCGAAAGCCGAAGAGCAGGATGCCGAGGCATTGGGCCGCATGGGAGCATTGCTGATGGACTGCAATTGCCATCGCGATGCCATCCCTGTGATCGAGCATGCCCTCGACATGGATGCCTACGATGTCTATTCATGGCAGGACCTTTCGCGTTGTCAGTTCGAGCTACAGATGTTCGACGAATGCCGCAACTCCTGCGAGATGGGCATTGCCATCGATCCCAAGAATCCGCTCTTCAACTTCGCCCTGGGCTTCATCCTTTACCAGAAGGGAGAGCACACCGAAGCCGTTGAGCACCTCGAAGTGGCACGTCAGTATGCTGAAGGCAAGCTCCAGCACGAGGCGCCACACCTCGACCGTCAGGAAGTCGAGCAGCAGACCAGCGTCACTTACGAACTGCTTGGCTCGGCATACATGGCTCTTGACGAATTCGACAAGGCGCGTGAATGCTACGAGATGCTCGTGCAGCGCATTCCTAAGTTCGCAGAAGGCTATTACCGGCTTTCATCTTTGGCGATGGACAAGGGAGACACCCCAAAGGCTGTCGAATATATCCGTGAAGCCATTCAAATCGAGCCCGACAACACCACCTATCTCGGCTTTTATGTCACCTTGTTGACCGAACTTCGCAAGTTCAACGAAGCGCTCCAAGTGCTGGACGAACTTATCGAACTCGAGCCGAAGTCCAAGACCTATCTACTGGCAAAGGCAGAATTGTCACTCAGCCTCAAGCGATACGACGAGGCTGACAGGGCTTACCGTACATTGCTCAAACTCAAACCCAAAGACTCTACGTCCCGCGAACTGATGCGTGCCTATTTTGAGGCCATCGGCGACAATGAGGCGCTCAAGAAACTCAACAAATAAAAATGGAAGAAATTTATAACTGGATAGCCCAGAACATGAGTTATGGTGTCATCACCCTGTTCATGGCTATCGAGAGTTCCTTTATCCCTTTCCCAAGCGAGATTATCATTATTCCTGCAGCATATATTGCCTATCATCAGGGCATACTCTCGCTCCCACTTATTATCTTTTTTGGCACAGTTGGCGCCCTCATCGGCGCTCTCGTCAACTACGGCCTCTCTGTTTGGCTGGGCCGTCCCATCATCCACCGTTTTGCCGACACCAAGATAGCCCACATGCTCCTTATCGACCTGCCGGGCGTTGAGAAGGCCGAGAAGTATTTTGCCGACCATGGCGCTGTTGGTACTCTCATCGGTCGCCTTATTCCTGCCATCCGTCAGCTCATCTCCATCCCTGCCGGCCTTGCACGCATGAACATGTCGGTCTTTCTGCTTTGCACATGCATCGGTGCTGGCGTCTGGAACACCTTCCTTGCCTATCTGGGCTATTTCATCGGTCAGACAGTAAGCGAAGAGGTGCTCATCGCCAAGGTGCAGCATTACAGCAGTTACGTGAAGATTGCCCTGGCAGTCATCTTCATCATCGGCTTTGCCTATTACGTCTATCGTGTGATTGCCGCCAACCGTGCCACTGCGCGCAGAAAACTACAGTGATTTCCAGCCTATGACTTTCGAACTACAAGCCACCGACCGCAACAGCTGGGCCCGTGCTGGTGAGATAACCACCGACCACGGCAAGATACAGACACCGATATTCATGCCCGTAGGTACCGTGGGTTCAGTGAAGTGTCTCCACTTCCGTGAACTCAAGGAAGACGTGAAGGCACAAATCATCCTCGGCAACACCTATCACCTTTACCTTCGTCCAGGTCTCGACGTCCTGCAGGAGGCTGGCGGACTCCACAAGTTCAACAGTTGGGATCGTCCTATCCTCACCGACTCTGGCGGTTTCCAGGTGTATTCTCTGGCCGAGAACCGTAAGATTACCGAGGAAGGTGTCATGTTCCGTAGCCATATCGATGGTTCAAAGCATATGTTTACTCCCGAACGTGTGATGGACATCGAGCGCACCATCGGTGCCGACATCATGATGGCTTTCGACGAATGTCCTCCCGGACAATCCGACTTCAAGTATGCCGAGAAGTCTTTGGGTCTCACCGAGCGTTGGCTCGACCGCTGCTACAAACGCTACAAGGAGACCGAAGACGAACAGAGCAACGGCCCTTACGGTTATCATCAGGCACTCTTCCCCATCGTTCAAGGTTGCACCTATCCCGACCTACGCCGTCGTGCTGCCGAGAAGATTGCTGCCATGGATGTCGAAGGCAATGCCATCGGCGGACTTGCCGTGGGCGAACCTGTCGAAAAGATGTATGAGATGATCGAGGTTGTCAACGAGATTCTGCCCCAGAATCGCCCCCGTTACCTGATGGGCGTTGGTACTCCTGCTAACCTCCTTGAGGGCATTGAACGCGGCGTCGATATGTTCGACTGCGTGATGCCGACACGCAACGGACGCAATGGCATGCTCTTCACCAGCCATGGCATCATCAACATCAAGAATGCCAAGTGGGCACACGACTTCTCCCCACTGCAGGAAGATGGCCCATCGTTCGTCGATCAGGTGTATTCGAAGGCATACGTCCGTCATCTCTTCCACGCCGAAGAGTACCTCGCCCTTCAAATTGCATCCATTCACAACCTCGCTTTCTATCTCTGGCTCGTCGGCGAAGCGCGCAAGCACATCCTCGAAGGCGACTTCAAGCCCTGGAAGGAAGAGATGCTGCGAGCAGTGACCACAAGATTATAATAACACTATGCACATTCGAATTGTTTCTCCAGCAGGCTCCATCAAGCCTCGCCTTATAGACAATGGTGCCCAGACGCTCAAGTCATGGGGCCACAAGGTTACTGTAGCTGCCCACGCAAAAGGCAGCTACGGTCGTTTCTCCGGCACTCCTCAAGAACGTGCCCAGGACCTCCTCGATGCACTCGAGGACAAGGACGTGGACATCATCTGGTGTTCGCGTGGCGGCTATGGCTGCATGCAGATTCTCGACATGATTCCACTCGAACTCATCAGTCGTGCCGGCAAACCCATCATCGGCTACAGCGATATCACGGCACTACATGCACTCTGGCAACATGCTGGCGTTCGCAGCCTCCATGCACCGATGATGAAGCATCTTGCCAATGAGTTCGGGCACCGCACCTCGCAGACCATTCGCGAACTCCTTGAATATTATGCAGCTCATCGCAGTTGGCCTCCCAAGCACAATTTGCTCTTCATGAAGAAGGCACGTCTCTTCGTCGCTCCCCATCAGGGATGGAGCAACGAAGACCTCAATCCCGAAGCGACCGAAGAACTGCTCGACGAACTGATGGCACATCCTGTTCCGTTCGTGGGTGGAAATCTTGCCGTGCTCACAGGTCTCCACGGCACGCCCTACGACTTCGATTATCACGACAAGATTCTCTTTATCGAGGATATTGCCGAGACGCCCTATAAGATCGACCGCATGATGCAGCAACTTCGTCTCTGCGGCATTCTCGATCAAGTCAAAGGCCTCATTTGCGGGTCGTTTGCGGGCTGTGAAGAAGATCCCCTGATGCCAGTCAAATTATGGGACAACTTCAAGATGATTGTTGAACCCTACGGTATCCCGCTTTGGCTCGGCTCACCCATTGGTCATGACATCAACAACTATCCTGTTGTAGAAGGATGAAGATTGTAGATTTCATAAGTCGCTGGATGGCCCTGATAGTGCTCGTTGTAGCCGCTGGATCAATCCTTTGGCCTGAAGTATTCGGTGTCATCAAGACTGCGTGGATCAGTTATCTGCTGGGCGTAGTGATGTTCGGCATGGGCCTTACGCTCAATCTCCAGGATTTCAAGATCGTCTTCTCCCGGCCCAAGGATGTTATTATCGGATGCATTGCACAATTCACCATCATGCCGCTGTTGGCCTGGGCTCTGGCCAAAACCTTTCAATTGCCGCCCGAATTGGCAGTCGGTGTAGTGCTGGTGGGTTGCTGTCCTGGAGGCACTGCGAGCAACGTCATCACCTACCTTGCCGGAGGTGATCTTGCCTTGAGTGTAGGCATGACTGGTGTTTCCACCATCCTTGCTCCCATCATGACGCCCTTCCTCACCTGGCTATTTGTTGGCACAACGGTCGATGTCAATCCTATCGCAATGTTTATGAGCATCGTCCAGGTGGTGATTCTCCCCATCGCATTGGGACTCATCTTCAAGCGATTCTTCCCGGTTGCCACTGCCCATGCAAGCAAGTATCTGCCTGCATTCTCGACACTCGCCATCGCAGCAATTGTGGCGGCAGTCGTATCGGCCAATTCCACCAATCTGAAGACCTGCGGGTTCATCATTATCCTCGTTGTCATCCTGCATAACCTCTTCGGATTTGCGTTGGGTTATCTGCTGGGCAGCATACTGAGACTATCGCACGCCAAACGCACTGCCATCAGCATCGAAGTCGGTATGCAGAATTCAGGCCTTGCCTGCAGTCTTGCCACCCAGCATTTTGCATCGATGGCATTGGCTCCCGTTCCGGGTGCTATTTTTAGTGTTTGGCACAACATTGCAGGTGCAATCCTTGCAAAATTCTATAAAGGCTCACACTTTTTTACGCGCGCACACAATAAAGACGACCAAAACACGTTATAAATAAGTAATCCCTATAACATTCTGTCCATGTCACTGGCAAAACGGACGAACTTATGATGATATGAAATACAGACGTCTATACACACTTCTCCTCGGTGGTCTTCTGATGCTTGGCGGTCTTGATGTCCTTGCACAAGGCTCGACGATGACCGACCAGCAGGTTCTCGACTATGTCGTAACCGCCCTGAAGGCAGGCAAGGACCAGCGCACCATTGCTCTGGAACTTGCCCGTCGTGGTGTGACCGAGGAACAAGCCTATCGCGTAAAGAGGCTCTACGAGGAAAGCAGCGAAGCAGGTACTTTGGGCACCAACGAAGCTACCTCCACCAAGCAGACATCGCGTCGCCGAGTTAGTTACTCCGACGAAAGCACCTACATGGGACGTGACTTCGACTTCGAAGGCAATGCCAACTCGCGAAGCCGCACCTCCACCAGAAGGAGTGGAACAAGCACATCTACGACGCGCACTTCGACTTCTCGCAGCACACGTGCTCAAAACCGCGTGGGCAGTCGCACTACAACCAGCAGGTCCTCTTCCACCTCCGGCGTCACTGGTGCTGCAACTTACGACGGCGGATTTGTAAACACCGGCCGCAACACCGGTAACAGACTCACCACGACCGAAGAACTCGAGAGCCAGACCGGCGATCAACTCGCAGAAACCTTTTGGGGCGAAGAAGAAATGATGCTGCCTGTTGAGGAGGAGGAACTCCCCGTCTTCGGACGCAACATCTTCGATTCTGAGGAACTCACCTTCGAACCCTCGATGAACCTTGCCACCCCCAAGAACTACGTGCTCGGTGCTGGCGATGAGGTCATCATCGACATCTGGGGCGACAATGCAGCCACCATTCGCGAAGAGATTTCTCCCGATGGAACCATCAGCATCGAAAGCCTTGGCTTGGTGAACCTTTCGGGCAAGACCATTTCGGAAGCCAAGCGTTACCTGCGTCGTCAACTTTCGCGCATTTATGCCGGCCTTGACCAGGCAGATGGTGTGAACGACATGGAACTCTCACTCGGTCAGTCACGCACCATCCAGGTGCACGTCATGGGCGAGGTAAAGTACCCAGGCTCCTACTCATTGAGTGCCTTTGCCACCGTCTTCCATGCCCTTTATAGTGCAGGTGGTGTCAGCGACATTGGTTCACTTCGAAAAATTATGCTCAATCGTGGAGGTCATAATGTAGCAGTCCTCGACGTCTATGACTTCATCATGAATGGTCGTTCCAAGGGCGATGTCACCCTCGAAGAAGGCGATGTCATCGTCGTTCCCGCCTATGAGCAGCTCGTCGAACTCACCGGTACCGTCAAGCGCCCGATGCGCTACGAGATGAAGAACGGCGAGACCGTGAAGGAGCTCTTCGCTTATGCAGGTGGCCTCAGCAACAAGGCTTACACGCGCAGCATCCGAATCCAGCGTCAGAACGGCAACGAGAACGAAATCTGCACCGTTCGCAAGGACCAGTTCGGTACCTTCCCCACCATGGATGGCGATGCCATCGAGATTGAACCCATTCTGGAGCGCTATTCCAACCGAATCGAGATCAAGGGCGCTGTCTATCGTCCCGGCCCCTATCAGTTGGGAACCATCAACACAGTGAAACAACTTATCATTGCCGCTGATGGACTCACCGGCGATGCTTTCACCAATCGTGCCGTATTGCAGCGCGAAAACGAGGACCTGACTCGTTCCGTCCTTTCGGTTGACGTCAAGGAAATCATGGATGGAACCATCAGCGACATCGTGCTTCAGAAGAACGACATCCTCTACATCCCCAGCCACTACGACCTCAATGATATGGGAACCGTAACCATCCATGGCGAAGTGGCACGTCCCGGCGACTACCTGTATGCGAAGAACATGACCATCGAAGACCTCATCATTCAGGCAGGTGGTCTGCTGGAATCGGCTTCTACACAGCGCGTCGATGTGTCGCGCCGACTCAAGGATCCCAAGAGCGAAGCCGAATCGGCACGCGTAAGCGAAACCTTCCGCTTTGCCATCAAGGACGGCTTCATCATCGATGGCGACCCGACCTTCACGCTCAGTCCCTACGACGAGGTATATATCCGCCAGTCTCCCGTCTATCGCAAGCAGACCAACGTCATGGTAACCGGCGAAGTTCTCTTCCCCGGTGAATATGCACTGACGCACAAGTCCCAGCGACTCTCCGAAATCATTGAGCAGGCTGGTGGCGTGACGAGTTTCGGCTTCGTCAAGGGTGCACGTCTCACTCGTATGATGAATGAAGAAGAGAAGGAACGCCAGAAGAGCGTCATCAAGATGTCGCGCAATTCCAAGGACTCCATCTCCGAAGCTATGCTTGACATCAGCAACACCTATTCGGTGGGCATCGACCTCGAAAAGGCCATCAAGAATCCAGGTTCACAAGCCGATGTGGTTCTGCGCGAAGGTGACATCATTGAAGTACCCGAATATACCAATACTGTGAAGATCAGTGGCGCTGTCATGCACCCCAACACGGTAAGCTATGTTGACAATAAGCCTGTAAAGTACTACATCGAGCAGGCTGGTGGATTCGGCAACCGTGCCAAGAAACGTCGTGCCTACGTGGTCTGCATGAACGGGCAGGTGAAGCGTGCTCGACGAAACAGCACGCACGCCGTCGAACCGGGTTGTGAACTCATTATCCCAATGAAGGAACAAAGCAACTGGAACATCCAGCAGACTATGTCAGTCGCAACGGCCTCAGCATCATTGGCAACCATGGTTGCTTCGATTGCCAACATCCTAAAATAATTGAAACGATGGCTACCAAAAGGAAATTCAATCTCAAGGCCATTGTCAAGCAACTTTGGCAAAACCGCAGGACACTCTACTGGTGGTGTGGCATCGCTATAGTCCTCGGGGTGATCTTTGCGCTCACGAACCCCAAGGAATATACCGTAACGACGGCTATCGTTCCCGAGCAATCCTCTTCCACTGGTCTGGCCAGTATCGCTTCGATGATGGGTGTAAGTCTTGGCAATGTGGAGGGTGGCAATGTCGATGCCATGGACCCCTCGATGTTCCCCGACATCGCCGAATCCATCCCCTTTCTGCAGGCGATGATGGCTACGAAAGTCCGTACGCTCGAAGACACGACTATGGTGACGCTCCACGATTATCTCAAGACAGAATATGTTCCTTGGACCGTCAAGACCGTCGAAGCACTCCACAAGTTCAAGGACTTCATCACAAGGCGAAAGAAACCATCTTTCGACAATCAATCAGATGATGGGAAAGAGCCACCACGTTATATTCTGCTTGGTGAAAAGGAGTTTGGCAGGTTGAAAGGTCTGGCCCGCAACATCAAGTGCGGACAGAACATGAAGACTGGCATCATCACCATCTCGACCACCTGTCAGGACCCGATGGTTGCTACCATGATGGCCGACAACGCCATCGACTGCCTGCAGGCCAGTCTTTACGACTACAAGAGTGCTAAAGCCAAGGCCGAACTTGCCGACCTCAATGCACTTGAAGCCGAACGCCGCGTTGAATACGAAAAGCGGCAAAAGAACTATGCCGACTTCCTCAACCAGAATCGTTCGGCCAACAACTATGCAATCACTGCCGAGAAGGATCGTCTGGATGCTGAGATGACTCTCGCGTACCAGGCTCTTCAGCAGGTAACCCAGCAACGTTATCTTGCCGAACAGAGCCTGATAGAAAAGAAGCCATCCTACGCCCTGCTTACGCCTCCTACCTTCCCTCTGACTGCCAATGGTTCGCGCAAGATGGTAGTCATCATCTGGTTGTTCCTAGGCTTCGTGTTTGGTTCTCTTTGGATTCTTTACGGGCGCAAATACTTGCGATGGACCAAGGATTTCGCACATGAACTCAGAAGAAAAGAAACATAACAACGGGTTATTGACCCGCAACACGATAGCGCTGTACCTGCGTACGGCGCTTATGTTGGTTATTAACCTTTATACTTCCCGTGTCATCCTGCGAGTGCTCGGTGTCGATGACTTTGCCATCTACTCCATCATCGGCAATTTCGTGGCTACATTCACCATCATCACTAGCACGTTGACTCTCGCCTCCCAGCGATTTATTACCTACGAGATAGGACGAGGTAACGAAGCCGATATCCGACGGACGTTCAGCACGGCACTGAGCCTGCATCTCATCATGGCAGTGCTGGTAGTTATTCTCTGTGAGGCCATCGGATTATGGTACATCAACGAGAAGATGATTATTCCTGTCGAACGCATCGCTGCTGCACAGATAGTATTCCACTGCTCTCTGATTGCAATGCTCTTCCAGTTCATCAGTATCCCCTACACCTCGCTCATCATTGCCTACGAGCATATGAATGCCTGGGCATGGATTAGCATAGCCGAAGTATTGCTCAAACTGGCAGGAGTATTGATTCTACCAACGCTTCCCAATGGGTTTGACTACCTTGTCTGGTACGCTATCTTCATTGTCATAGCCGCTATTATGGTCCGCATCACATACGGAATCTACTGTCATGTGAAATTCCCCCATTGTTCCTACGAATGGTGTCTGGACCGAGCACAGACAAAAGAGATGTCGCAGTTTATGGGCTGGAACATCTTTGGTTTTGGTGCCGACATCATAAGCAAGCAATGCATCACCCTGCTCATCAATGCCTTTTTTGCGCTGGCTGTCAGTGCAGCGCGTGGCATCGCCATCCAGGTGGAAAGCAATGTAACCAATTTCGCCCGCCAGATTGTCATTGCCTTCAATCCGCAAATCACCAAGTCCTTTGCTGCAGGCGACAAGGAATACACGGTGAAACTCGTGCGCAGCGGTGCCAAGTTCGGCTATTTTCTATTCCTGTTCTTTGCCTTGCCCCTCATCATCGAGACACCTACCATTCTCCGACTCTGGCTGGGTGAATACCCTGAGTGGTCCGTCACCTTCGTGCGCCTTTCACTCATCAGCAGCCTCATCCTTTCGCTGACCTATACGCTCGACACAACGGTATTGGCTTCAGGGAAAATCAAATGGTTCCAGATACTTTCGGCATTGACGCTGATGATTACCTTCCCGCTCACTTATCTGCTCTATCGCCTGGGATTCCCCGCCTATTGCTGCTATCTTTCAGCCATTGCCATGACGACATTGATGCTCATCATCAAGACCGTGATAGCATCCCGAACCCTCGACGGCTATCATCTGGATTTCTTCCGCGTAATCTACGCCAAGTGTATCCCTGTGACCCTGTTGACCTTCGTCCCGATGGTGATGCTCAAGCGTTGGATATTGCCAGGCAGCGACTACGGCATTATGTTTATCAATGTCTTCATATGCCTGATTTGGTCTGCCCTCATAGTGATGTGGTTGGGTCTCAATCAAGGCGAACGTGACATCCTTTTGAAAAAACTGCATCTGAAACACTGAATCTGACGAGATATGTTCATTAGTGCTTTTCTTCCATATATCATCATCTATGCTATTGCTGTCGGTCTGATGGCAATCAGCATGTTGTTCTATGACAAGGAAAGGTTGAACAACTATCTTTTCTGGTTGACTTGGATTGCCCTTCTGATCTTTGTCGGTCTTCGCGATGCATCCGTTGGCTCCGACACGGCCAATTATCTCAGTTCATTCCACCATCCTGAACAGGGCTATGGCGAGAAAGGTGATACCGACCCCGGCTTTCTGATGTATCTCTATCTGACGCATTATCTGCTGTTCGACAATGGTACGCTGTTTCTCCTGCTCACCGCCATTGTCGGATTGGGAGGCATCGGCTACGTCACGCGTCGCAATTCCGCCATGCCCGTCTATTCGATGGTCATCTTTGCCACTTATGGCACTGCCACCATCTTCCTTTTTCATTATCTGAGTGCCGTGCGTCAAACGTTGGCCGAAGGCTTGTTCCTGATGACAGTCTTCTACTACCTCGGCCCACAGAAGGACGAATTGAGACTGTTGGAACTCAAGGAAAATGGCGAAGAGATTACCCCTGAGAAGAGGGATGAAATCGTTCCTGACCGCAATTTTGGCCTTGCTGCCATCTTGTTCGTCATCGCCGCCTTTATTCACGGTTCCACCTGGGCCATGCTTCCTGTGCTTTTCGTGGCCCGTTTCATGACTTTCAAACGATGGATATGGGCCTTGATTCTTGTCGGAAGTTATGCATTTGGTGTGCAGAACTTCATTTCGGTGCAAGATATCGTGGCTGCAATCTTCAGCGTCTTTGGACGTTCCTCCGAAAGTTATCTGGCCAAATATGGCGGTTACGCCACCTTCGGCCATGGCGATGTCGAAGTCACTTTGGTCAACTCGAACATGTGGCCATTTACGCTCCTTGGGCTATACATCATTTTACGGGCAAACGAAAAGTTCATCAAGTCACAATGGGTAATTCTATTCTTCCTTTCTGTGATTCTGAACAATCTCTTCAACGACAACATTATCTGGAGCCGCCTCTTCCTTTATCTGTCCCTCCTCTGTCTGTTTGTAGTTCCCAACGTTGTTGCTCTACAGAAGCAGAAGTGGATTGACTATGGCTTCCTCACGCTTTTCACAGCCTACTCCATCATGCGAGCCTTCAAGATGTTGTTGGCCCAATGGATTGACCCCTTGGGCAATGTGGTTATTCCCTATGTATTCACTGATTTCACAATCTGAAAACGATGAAGAAGATATATTTTCTGCTGCGCAATATCGTATGGATGCTCTATTACTTCCCGCTGTGGTTGCTTTTGAGGATCCATCCTCGTCACGCCTTTTTTATGGCGGAGGAACGCAATTGGCTGGAAAACCTTTTCCCCACTCGCGCCCATACCCTCGATTCTCAGATTGAACTTTATCGTCAAAGGGAATATCGCACGATGGTTTATTATCGTCTTGGCGAGACATCCAAGCTCGTCTCCTGGCTCATTCCTGCCCAGTACGCATGCACCATCAATTGTCCAGAAATTGGGGAAGGCTTCATCATTCATCACGGACACAGCACACGCATCGGTGCTCGAAGCATCGGCCGAAACTTCGAAATCTGGCAGAATGTGACCATCGGCCATCAGCATCCCTCCGACCTGATGCCTAAGATTGGCGACAATGTCAAGGTAGGCTGCGGAGCCATTGTCATCGGAGGCATTACCATCGGCGATGGAGCCATCATCGGAGCAGGAGCCGTCGTAACCAAAGACGTTCCTGCCAACGCTATTGTTGCAGGCAATCCCGCCCGTATCCTCAAATACACCGACCAGTCCGAACAATGAAGGTACTCTGGTTCTCGATAACTCCCGTAGCAACAGGCGACACACGCGAAGGTTGCTGGATCAATGCCCAGGCGGCACTGATCAGTCAATTCTGTCCCGACATCTCCCTATCGATAGCCTATCAGGCCAACCAATCGGACAAGCGCATCGTGGACGGAATGACCTGCTATGCTATGAAACCGGAGTATCCTGGACTACGTGGAAAGATTGCCAAAGCGCTCCACGATCCAAATGCCGAATGGAGAGCTATTCGTCCCTCTGTATTGACTGTCATCGAGGATGTTCGTCCCGACCTCATCTGCTGCTTCGGCTCAGAATGGCCTTTCGGACTTGTCTCTTCGGAAGTGAAGGTTCCTGTCGTAATCCATATGCAAGGCCATTGGGGAAGCTATCTGAAGGAATGGCGAAAAGTGGAATCGGACAGCCAACTTTTCCGATTCCTTCATTACAATCCTTTCCGCATGCTCAAGACCCTGGTCCGCCACCATTTCGAGCATCTGTCTGTACAACGTGAAGTGCAGATTATGAAGCAGAATCGCTTCTATCTGGGTCGCACCAACTGGGACAAGCAACTCGTCGAGCAATATTCCCCTGGAGCCGACTATTTTCATTGCGAAGAGGCCATCCGAAGCATAATCGTTAAGGCCTCAAAGCATTGGCAGCCACAAGAAGGGAGAATGCAACTTGTCTCCATCAGCAGTGCAAGCGAACTCAAGGGAAATGGGTTTATCCTCAAAACTGCAAGACTACTCAAGCAGCGTGGAGTGGATTTCGTATGGAAGGTGGCAGGCAGGAAGGAAATCTTCCACAAGTTCGAATGTTACACTGGCATTCATCATGAGGAGGTCAACGTAGAACTCTTAGGCCTCATCGATGCCCCGACCATTGTCGAACTCCTCTCCAGCAGTACTGCATACGTCCACACGGCCATCATCGACAATTCCCCGAATAGCCTTTGCGAAGCGCAATTGATGGGCTGTCCGGTTGTGACGACACCCGTGGGTGGTATCCCGCAACTGGTTACAGAAGGCCAAACCGGCCTCTTCGTCCCCTACGACGACCCCGAAGCGTTGGCCTCCTGCCTCATTCGTCTTTCGAACGATGTTGAACTCCAGCGTCACCTCTCTGCTCAAGAAAAGGCAATGGCTCATCATCGTCACGACGGAGCATCCATTGCACAACGCCTCCACGAAATCTACGACAACATCATCGACACATATAATAATACATAATGTCCCGCCTGGCCATCATCATACCCATCTATAAGCCGGACTTCCTCAAGGAAGCCCTCGAATGTCTTGCTGCCCAGACATGCCAGGACTTCACGGTATATGTCGGTGATGACTGCAGCCCCCATCCCTTGTCAGAGATTGTGATGCCCTTCAAAGAAAAAATGAATCTGCATTACACGCGCTTCGACAGCAATCTGGGAGCCACCGACCTGATCGGACAATGGGAACGCTGTGTTGCCTTGGCACAAGATGAGAAGTGGTTGTGGTTATTCAGCGACGACGACCAGATGGACAACAACTGCGTAGAAAGTTTCTATCGTATGTTGCAACTGCATCCCGACCAACGACTCTTCCATTTCAACGTCACTGTCATCGACAGCGAAGGCAAAACCACAACCGACAAGCGATTCGTCAAAAAGGACTTCGACCGATGGCTCTCGGCAAGCGACTTCCTGAAGCAACGACTCACCTACAAGGTCAACAGTTTCGTGGTGGAGTATATCGTCCATCGAAAGACCTTCGAGCAACAGGGTGGATTCGTCCGTTATCCTTTGGCCTGGTGCAGCGATGACGCAACGTGGTACACGATGGGCAAATCGTCCGGCATCCTCACCATTCCCGATGCCCGTATCTATTGGCGAAAGAGCGAAGCCAACATCACCCCCAATCGCAGTCGTTCCGTCCAAAAGCAGAAACTCAAGGCCGTAACGCAGTTTCTCAAATTCTGCTGGCGGGAACTCGGCATTGCTGCCTTGCCCGCCATCCTCAACTATTATCTACATGCCCTTTATCAGGCACGCTCAATATTCCGATTATGATTTATTTGGTCGATACTATAGGCACCGAGACTGGCATGCACCTCTACGACCAGTCGTTCTGCAATACGCTCCAGGCCAAGGGCGTAGCCGTTCGCGTGCTCTCCAACTATACATCAGCCGATGGCAGTCAGAAGGCGCTCTTTCCGAACTTCTACCATGGTGGCAAGCTCCTTATGATGGTGAAGTTCGCCTGGGCTCTTTTCGTCTTCGCACTCTTTCGTCTATTCCACAGCGGCACCTACGTCTATCAGTCCTTTGGCCTGCGCATGATTGACCAGTTCTTCATTCGCATCATTGGCCGAAAGAACCTCTTCGTCATCGTCCACGACATCTTCGAGATTACTGGGACAAATGGCGAAGATGCTCGAAAGGAGCAAAAGATTGCCTTCTATCAGAGTCACATTCCTGCCATCATCTGCCATAGCGAAAATGCCCTTCAGACGCTTCACGATTTTGGCTATCAGGGACGCACCATCTATTACCCGCACTTCAGTTACGAATTCTCCAAAGAGATCAATCCGCACGAAGTGGCTCCTGAGATAAAGGAAGCTGTGAAGACCGATAAGATTAATTTCCTCTTCTTCGGGCAACTGCGTCAGACCAAGGGTATCTCCATCCTCCAGCAGGCAATCGATATTCTGAAGCAAAAGGATTTCGCCGGCAATATTATCATCGCAGGAATGGACAAGGAGCATTTCATCGACGAAACGCAGCAGCCTCCCTTCGTACAAACCATCCTGCGTTACATCACCGACAGCGAACTCAATCATCTGTTCAGCACCTGTCAGTACGTTCTTTTGCCCTACACGGAGATCTATCAGAGCGGCGTGCTCGAAGTGGTCATCTACTTCCGCTGTCCTGCCCTGATGTCCGACATCCCCTATTTCAATCATATCGAGGGCGAATACCCCAGTTTTGGACAAACCTACAGTCCGAATACACCCGAGGCCCTTGCCCAAAAGATGCTTGAGATATCAAAAGAGGATTATTCTGCCCACCAATATTTCACACGGGAAGATTTGGCCAAGTACGAAAGCCAGCACGATCCCACTCGTCTCATTGCTTTCCTGCAGGAAGGAGCATAACGCCAACAACTATGTTTGAACACTTACAACAACTGCTGCGGTCTAACGTCTTCTATCAGAAGTATCTTCAGTCCCGCGTTAACGATACCCGTTACGCTGTTCGAAACTGGCGTATGTTCCGAACCTTATATCACAACACGCCCAGCGAGAACCCATCCGTCCGTCATACGCTCTTTTTCATCATCGACCCCCATCAACGTCACCCCGGTTTTGCAGATCGCTTGAAAGTCTTCTGCTGCATCGATTACATTGCTGAGCAGAACGGTTATGGCTTCAAATTGGTTCTTGATGATGATTTCCCGCTCGAAAGATATCTTGAACCCAATGAAACCGACTGGAGAGGACGTCATGAGATGCTCAGCCATTCTCGAAAAGACGTTCGACTCATCGCTTATAATGGCGGGAAAGCTGAAATACCCGTATTGAAGAAGGACATCTGCCAATATCATATCTACAATTATATTGGGCTCGACGTGCTTCGGCGTACGCAGGGTGATCAATGGCGTCACGCTTGGAACAAACAGTTTCACCACCTCTTCCGCCCCACCGAATATCTGAATAGCCTTCTCTCCCAGTACGAGGATTGTCCTCCGAAAAGTTACGTAGCCGTGCATATTCGCTTTGTCAATGCACTTGATCAGATTGAAGAAGGTTTCTACAACAAACTCGATGCCACTGGGCAGAAGCAACTGGTTGAAAACTGTCTTGATGCACTCAACTACCTTCAGCGAAACTATCAGCAGCCTTTGCTTGTCTTCTCCGACAGTGAACGGTTCCTAAAAATTGCCCATGAGCATGGGTATCAGCGCATCGAAGGAGGTAAGGTGGGACATATCTCATTCTGTAGCGAAGCTTTCGAGAAGACTGTTCTCGATTTCTACATGCTGAGTAGGGCATCCCGCATAGTTCGTATCAACAGTCCCCTCATCTATGGGTCAACGTTCCCCATCTATGCTTCGTTCATGGGCAATTGTCCGATTTTCGAATACAGCCTCGAAGAAAAGACATTGACACAACTGCCTTTTTGAATAAAATGACTAAAATAATCATATTTGTCCTTATCCTATTGCTTCCTCAATTGAGTAAAGCTGGTGGGGAAACGACAGTCAGACAGACACTCTCATACGCCCTCACGACCGAGACGGCCGTGGGGTCGGGTGACTATACTGCCTATTATCTTACCGCCAATCGGCATGGCATACTCAGCACCGATGCCAATACATTCTATCTGCGAGCAGCGATGAACTATAACTTCCGACGCGGACGATGGTCGGTCGATGCCTGCCTCGATGCACAGGTACAGACGAATGCCTACAGCAAATACTATATCCAGCAAGCCTACGCCGACCTCACCTACTCGTGGATTTCCCTTGGATTCGGTGCCAAGGAGTTTTCCCCCGTACTGCGCGACATTCGTCTGAGCAGCGGCAGCACCATCTGGAGCGGAAATAGCCGTCCTATCCCTAGCGTCTATCTCATAACTCCTGAATTCGTCACTATCCCGGGCACCAGGGGATGGCTTCAGTTCTATGCTGAAGGAAGCTTTGGCAAACTCTTCGACGATGACTATAAGCGCGACCGTTACGCCCTCTATCGTGTCGGGAAAAGCGGACAGGCCGAATCATTCCTCACCACCGACGTATGGTTTCATCAGAAGAAACTGCATCTTCGCACCAACCCCGACAAACCCATCGTCTTTTACGTAGGTTTCGACCATGCCTCCTATTTCGGCGGCGAATCCTACAATAGCAGTTTCACAGGGGAAACACAATCCTTCAGCCCACATCTGAAGGACTTCTTCAAAGCTTTCTTCATCTCCGGAGGCGACGGCAACTCCCCCACGGGCGACCAGGTCTTCTTCTACGGCAGTCATCTGGGCGACGAGTGTTTCCGACTCGATTACCAATGGGGAGGCTCCAACAGCAAACAGAAGCGTGTGGGTCTCGTCTTCGAAAATCTCTTCGAGGATGGTTCCAGTATAGCCAAGTTCAATGGCATGGATGGACTCTGGGGCATCGAATACCACAACAAGCAGCATGACGCATGGATCCAGGGCTTCGTCTTCGAATATCTGCAGACCAGCAACCAAAGTGGGCCCATCCATTGGGATCGCGAAGATTGGTCTGAAAGTTTTGGCGAAGACTTTGGCGAGGGACGTGCCCCAGGTTCCGACGACTACTACAACAATTACTATTATGCGGGCCATTGCTACTATGGCCTTGCCTTGGGCACGCCTATGGTCAAGTCGCCAGTCTATAACGCCGATGGTTATCTGCGCTTCACCGACAATCGCATCCGTGCCTGGCATCTCGGGGTAGAAGGCTCATTGCTACGCTCTAGATTGTCTAGACTCTCTAGAGCATCTAGATTATCTAGAGATTCTAGAGGCCTTAGATTCTCTAGAAAACCGACCCTTGGCTATCGCGTCCTCACCAGTTATCGCCAATCCTGGGGCACCTCCTTCGTCCCCTCTTCTACGATTCGCGACGCATTCTGCACAATGGTCGAACTGAACACCAGCCTTGGCCCTTGGTCCGCCAAAGTGGCTTATGCCATGGATCACGGCGACCTTCTCGGCAACAATCAAAGTTTCAACTTCAGCATCTCCTATCATGGAAAGATTCTTTAAACTAAGGGATATTAAGGGATTATTAGGGACTTTAAGGGATTTTAAAGGACGTATGTTTCGGTATTCCAAATGGTCATGGCGCAACTATTGTCCCCAAATATCCCTTAATATCCCCAAATATCCCTTAATATCCCTTATCACCCTCCTTCTCCTCCCCTCCTGCGACGTCGGCGATTACATCGGCGACCGTTTCGGACGTTGGCAAATCACCTCTATCCAGACACCCGACAGCATCGCCAAACCCACCGACCTCTTCTACGACTTCCAGTCGAAGGTTCATGTAGCGCATGTGCTCTACGAAGAAGAACACCGCACCCTCGACCTGCACGGTCTCGCTCGTCAAGAGGGTGATAGCCTCTTCATCAAATATCTTCCAATGGATAGCACGGGCAACACGATGCGGGAATTTATATCAAAGCGGTTCCTCATCGAAGACGACTATAAAGACGTGCGTTTCCACATCCTGCGTCTCGATGGCAGTAGGATGATACTTGAACGTGGAAATCGCAGATGGGAACTACGTGCGTATTAAGTTATTCTTCCAGCAAAATGATGCGCTCGTTTTTAATGTCGCCCGAGAGATAGTAATTCCTGCGTATTGTGGGCCGACGATAAACGGGTTGTTTCAATTTCAAACCTGTGGGAGAATAAAACTCTGTTTTATAAACTATGTTTTCCGATAGATGCACCCAAATCAAGGTGTCGTGACAAACTTCGTATGCCACTTGCTTGATGTATTCGAAATCCGATGCCGAATGGATTGTATCTCCGAGGGCTCCGCGGGCGTTCTCTGTAATCGGGACGCCCAATCTCGGTGCCAACAGCATCTCATAAACAAGGTCGCTGACCGCCTCGGCTGCAAATGACGACAGATGATACCCATCGCGCGTCAGGTCAAGGCTATCATTTACTTCCGACGCACGAAGCTTCTTGATCAACTGCTGACTCGGGATAATCATATCAATCCTATCCGCAAAATCCGTCTTCAGTTCCATCGTCGTCTGCTCGATGGCATAGTCCATCTTCAATTGAGAGTAATCATAATTCTTGAAGAGGGGATTTGTGGAATTATGGCTGTAACTCCAGGTCATATGCCAAGCAATCTGTGCATCAGGTTGATAATGTTCAATCCTATCCAACACCTCCTCAAGATTGGGTTTGATGGTATTATACATGCCCGAAACCGCCGATGCCTGCTGAACGGTTATCACATCCCACTTTTTCAAGGCCAGCACACTGTCAATCCGCACATGCTGGGTCTGTCGCCATAGTCCCGTCTCAGTGTCAAATTCAAAAAGCGAACACACACGTTCGTCCTTTTTCATCATCTCACAATATTGCTCAAGAGTAGCTCCTGGACGATACAGATAGGCCACGTCCAACTCCCCGCTACCCTGATGAGGAAGCAGGTAGGGCAGAAGCAGCAGCATATTCTCAGTAAAACTATTGCCGATGCCAAGCAAGTGCAGTGGTTCGGCATACATAAGGTTTGAGGCAAGCAACCACAGCGCCAAAACTAGCAGTTCACGTGTGCGTTTCATCCGTCGAATGACTTTTTCGGGGGCAAATATACAAAGTTTTTTGCATTGGACAAAATTTTTTGGCGATTTTTTCGTTTATACGATATGAAACCGAAGATTCAATTCCTAATCATACTCATCGGATGCCTGTTGTCGGCCCGACCCGTCATGGCATCGGTTGGCGATTGGCACAGTTATCGCTGTGTCGGCACATACGATCAGATCGCCCTCCTCGGCGACAACCTGTATATCCTTACCGACGGCAACCTCTTTGTCACCGATACGACACTCACCGAATTCACCAGCCTCTCCCGTCTCTCTCTGCTCAGTGGCAACACCATCTCGAAGATAGCAATAGCACCCGACCATCAGCATCTTGCCTTGCTCTACAACGATGGTCTCATCGACATCATCGATGCCGATGGCAACACCATTTCCATCATGGATCTGCAGACCAAGAGCCTGACGGCCAACAAGCAACCCCTTGGCGTGACCTTCCAGGGTGACGAGATGATTGTCGCTGCCGAATTCGGTTTCTATCGCGTCAGCCTGTCGTCCTACAGCATCGTCGATTCCTACACCACGCCATCGTCTTGCAATATCGCCTTCTATTGGAAGGAGGCCTGGTATCGTTCGGTGCGCGGACATGGCTTGCAGCGCTGTCCTGCTTCGAACAATGCCAAGCAGGAGTCCAACTGGACCACCCTGCAATCCGATACCATCCTTGCCGCCCTGACCTTCTTCACGCCCGACAGCACCGAGCATTGCTGGGTGATTGCCAACGACAAGAACGTCAACGTGCTCGATGCCGACGGGAAGACGGTGCGCCGTTCTTCACGCGGCTGTTACCAGTCGCTGATACAGGCCGGCCCATACATCTTCATGCAAGGAAGTGGATTTACGATGGCCGACCCCACGACCTACGACATCAGTGTCTGCCATGCTGGAACATTGGGTCAGAGCTGCAGTATCTCTGCTCTTGACAATGCAACATTTTTCACCTCAGCAGCCTCCGCCGGTCTTTTTTGCTTCAAACTCACGTCCTTCAACCGATGGGCACCCTTCGACTACGAACTGCTGGCCGATGGCGTGAAGATAGCCGAGGTGCTGGGCTCCACTGCATTCTACTCAGGTCTGCTGCCTTTCGATGGCAAGTTTGTGGCCACAAACTCGAAGCGCATGTGCCTCACCAGCTACTCGGCTATGGCCCGCACCATGGGCGACATCTCCATCTACGATCCCGCCGACGACACATGGACCACCCAGAGCTATCGCGACATCATCGCGCAGGGCAAGGAACAGGGACTCGATGTCTTTCAGGGCATCTCGGCTTTCGCTGCCCACCCGAACATGACCAACAGCTACTTCGTCAGCACCTTGCAGCGCGGCCTTTTCCTCTTCATCGGGCACCACTTGGCGGAATGGTATCCCCAAAGTGCTCCCGAGGAATATCCCGACCAGGCCACTAACCGCATCACTGCTATCTATCCCGATGGTTCGGGTTATGTATGGGTAGGCTGCCCCTTTACCGACTATCCTCTGCGCAGCCTCTCGCTCGACGATGAGAAATGGCGTTGCTACCCCATCACCGGCCTTCCCGCTGTCTCCAACATCCACCGCATCATTGGTGCACGTCACGACAGCTACGGGCTGAAGTGGCTCCTTTGCGACTATCCCTACCAAAGCAGCAAGGTGGCGATGTACTACGACCATGCGACTCCTGCCGACCTCTCCGACGACCAGAGCGCCTATTTCAGTATCCTCGTCGATCAGGACAACAACCAATACTCCAACATCAACTATTTCTTCGACATTGCCGAAGACCAGAACGGTGCCATCTGGTTGCTTACCAGCATCGGTCCACTCGTCATCGACGACCCTTACACTACTTTCGACTACGCGCAGAAAAATCCCGGCTACGGCAAGATTCGTCGTGTCAAGGTGCCTCGCAACGACGGCACCAACCTGGCCGATTATCTGATGGAGTCTGCATCGTGTACCTGCATCGCTGTCGATAACCTCAACCGCAAGTGGATAGGCACGCTCGGCAGCGGCCTCTTCCTGCTCAGCGCTGATGGCATCACCGAAATCGAGCACTTCGACACCAGCAACTCCCCGCTCTTCTCCAACGACATCCTGGCACTCTCGTTCGACCCGGAGACATCGGTGCTCTACATCTCGTGCGAAAGCGGAATACTCACCTATCAGACCGACGCCTGGCAAGGGGAAGCCGATTTCAGCAACCTCTATTGCTACCCTAATCCCGTGCGCCCCGAATACAGCGGCGACCTGCGCATCATGGGCCTCATGGCCGACTCGTACGTCACCATCACCGACGTCTCGGGCAACCTCATCATGCGCACCCGCAGCATCGGCTCGTCCATCACCTGGGACCTCCGCGACAGCGACGGCCGACGCATCGAACCGGGCATCTATATGATCCATGGAGTCGATTCTGAGGGCAAGAAGGGCAAAATATGCAAATTTCTGGTGCTTTGAGCGAAAAATATTTGCCTTTAGGCAATAATATTCGCAATAATACGTTATAGATTTATAAACACCACTGATTTGGGCTCTATGCAAGATAACACTATACAGCAGCCCACCGATGCCAGCATCATCCTGACTTATCGATGCCCGATGCGTTGTGTGATGTGCAACATCTGGAAGAATCCCACTCGCAAAGAGGAGGAAATCAAGGCTGCTGACCTAAAGACCTTGCCGCAACTCAAGTTCATCAACTTGACGGGCGGCGAACCATTCATACGCGAGGACCTCCCCGACATTGTCGAGGAGTGCTATCGTCATACCGAGCGCATCGTTATCTCTACCTCCGGATGGTTCGAGGACAAGGTGATTGATCTTGCCAAGCGCTTCCCCAACATCGGCATCCGCATCAGCATCGAGGGACTGAGCCAGAAGAACGACGAACTTCGCGGCCATCAGGGCGGTTTCGACCGTGGTCTTCGCACCCTGCTCACCCTCAAGGATAAGGGACTGAAGGACATCGGCTTCGGCTGCACGGTCTCAAACAACAATTCGGCCGATATGCTGTCGCTCTACCAGCTTTCACTCAGCCTGGGCATGGAGTTCGCCACCGCTGCCTTCCACAACAGCTACTACTTCCACAAGGACGACAATCAGATCACCAACCGCGAGGAAGTGTGCAGCAACTTCGAGAAGCTCGTCAACTTGCAACTCAAGGAGAATAGCCCGAAGTCCTGGTTCCGCGCCTGGTTCAACATGGGACTGATCAACTACATCGAAGGAGGCCGCCGTATGCTCCCTTGTGAAGCAGGCTCTGCCAACTTCTTCATCGATCCCTGGGGAGAAGTCTATCCTTGCAATGGCCTGGAAGAGAAATACTGGAAGCAGTCGATGGGCAACATCCACAAGGCTGACTTCATGACCATCTGGCAAAGCAAAGAAGCGCAGGAAGTACGCCGCAAGGTACGTTGCTGTGCCAAGAACTGCTGGATGGTGGGCACCGCCAGCCCGGTGATGCACAAGTACATCAAATATCCGCTCCAATGGGCGCTGAAGAACAAGCTGCGTTCGCTCCAAGGCAAGCCTGCCTGTCTCGACAAGAAGTGGTGTGACGTCGGACAAGATCCCCGCCAGGGCGATCTAAACCCCAATCGCTCGTGAAGAAACAAAAGAATCGCATAGTAGTAACCGGTACGCGCGGCATCCCCAACATCATGGGTGGTGTCGAGACGCATTGCGAAGAACTCTTCCCCCGTCTGGTCGAAGAGGGCTATGACGTGACCGTCATACGACGTTCCAGCTACTGCCACGACCACCTTTCCCATTGGCAAGGTGTCAAACTCATCGACATCGATGCACCACGCAAGAAGTCGTTCGAAGCCATCATCCACACCTTCAAGGCCATCATCCGCGCCAAGAAACTGAAGGCGCAAATCGTACATATCCACGCCTGCGGTCCAGCACTGCTCACCCCTCTCGCCCGTATGCTCCACATGAAGGTGGTCTTCACCCATCACGGTCAAGACTACGACCGCGTGAAGTGGGGATGGGGAGCCAAACTGATGCTTCGACTGGGCGAAGCCATGGGCTGTATCTTTGCCAACCGCGTCATCGTCATCAGCCAGGGCATACGCGACATGGTGAACCGCAAGTACAGCATCTCACGCAAGATGCACCTCATTCACAATGGCGTGGCAACTCCTGAAGACATCAACGAACCCGGCTACTTCCGTCACCTTGGCATCGAGCATGGCAAGTACATCCTGGGCATGTGCCGTTTTGCACCCGAGAAGAACCTGCACCAGCTCATCCAGGCCTTCTCGAAGATCGATTCCCACGGCTACAAACTCGTCATTGCCGGTGACTCCGACTTCGAGGATTCCTATTCCATCAAGCTTCGCAAACTGGCCAAGGAGAATGGTGTCATCCTCACGGGCTTCATCAAAGGCCGCCGTCTGCATGCGCTCCTCAATCATTGCCGCTGCTACGTCCTTCCCTCTTCGCACGAAGGCCTGCCCATAGCCCTGCTCGAAGCCATGAGCTACGGTGCCCCCATCCTCGTGAGCGACATCCCAGCAAATCTCGAGGTTGGTCTGCCTCGCAACAACTATTTCCATTGTAACGACGTGCTCGAACTCACCGCCAAACTGCAGGAGACCGTCGATATGCCATACGAGAAATGCTCCTACGACATGGAGAAATACGACTGGGATGTCATCGCCAAGCAGGTCAGCCAGGTGTATCGAAGCCTATAGGCTTCTCTAGACTTTCTAGAATATCTAGTTTTTCTAGAATATCTAGATTTTCTAGAGCATCTAGTTTTTCTAGAGCATCTAGACCACCATATAGCCCCTTATAATTCCCCATCAATGAGGCACATCACCCTTTTAGCGCTCCTCATCATCCTCCTTCCCTTTGCCGCCATCGCGGGCGAATGGCAGGCGTTCACCTATACGGAGAACTACAGCCGCGCTTGTCGCTTGGGGGACAATCTCTACATACTCAAGGGAAATAGTCTCGTGCGTGCCAGTGTCTCAGGATGGGCTATCGAAAAGGAGTTGACACGCGAAGACGGTCTCTCAAGCACCAGGATTGTGGATATCTGCTACAGTGAGGAGGCCAATCGCATGGCTGTGGTTTATGCCGACGGCCTCATCGACGTCTTCCATCCCGACGGCTCCATCTGGACCATCCCCGATTTCTACAATGCGCCCATGCAGGGCACCGACAAGACCATCAATGGTATTCGACAGCAGGAAGGGCATCTGTTTATCTCTACTGCTTTCGGGTTCCTCGTCGTGAGCCTTTGGGAGGAGATCATCGAGCAGACTTTCAATCTTGGCTTGCCGGTGCGATGTGCATGGTCCTACAATGGTGATTGGTATTACAGTACCGACAAGGCATCCTATTATTGCCCGCGCAGCGGCAATCCTTTTGCGCCTGGTGCCTGGCAGAAGGCCAGCGACCATGCCATCGACGACGCCATAGTCCTTTCGGGTGGTGGCGTATCTCAATGCTGGCAGCTTGGGCACGACCTCAGTCTGCGCAAACTCATCCCTTCTACTCGCGCCTCACAGCGATGCACAGCATCAAATACCATTCAAGGTCTTTGTCGAGCCGACCGTTTCATCATGGCAGTTTCGGCAGATAGTCTGATTCTCTACGATATCAATTACGGTCACTGTCCCTCCTATGGCAAAGCGCCCAAGCCCAACCAGCGATATTCGTGTGTTGCTCGAGGACATCTTTCCGGAAGCACGGGCCTCTGCTCACTCTCTAAGGGAGGCGATACCTTTGCCTTTCTGCATCCTTCACGCGGCATCTTTGCCGACACATTGTCCTACCCCGATCCCTATACCGTCAAGGTCAACGTCCTCTATCGCGAAGGTCTCATCATCGAGAATCATCAGCAGAGCGCCGACATCAATCGCATCACTTACAGCCAAGGTGAAGTGGGAATGACCTGCATTATGCCTCTTATCACCAATTACGGCATCATGATGCGCACCCCAGGCTTTCTGACCACGATGGATGTCGAGAGCGAGACGTGGAACAATTACACGGCCGCTGTAGTATCGCCCTACATCGACAAAAAGCGTTTCTCGGGCTTGGCCGATATGGTGGCCGACCCGTTCCATCCCTCACGTTATTGGTTCTCTACTCTAGAAGATGGCATCATCGGCATCGACCACGGCAAATACTATCGCACCTACAATCACACGACCTCCGACCACAAGATCCAATGGTGTGAACCCAACGTCGCGCGTGTCACTGGCATGGCCTTCGCTGCCGACAGCAACCTCTGGTGCTTCAACGAGGGTGTCGATCGTGCACTGTGCGTATTGCGTGTCAAGGACAGCACGTGGTACAACTTCCAATTCCCGGGTCTTGAGAAGAGTTACGGATTCACCCATCTTTGTGCCACCTGGCGCGGCGGACATCATCAGATATGGGGTTACCAGCACCTCAAATACGAGGCCACCAACATCTTCGTCTTTGACTATGGCACCAACATCGCCTCCACTGCCGACGACCGTTTCACCTATTTCAAGGCGCTCACTCCCACCTCAGGCATCACCTTCACGCCCTACTATGGGCGAGGCGTCTATGAAGGCCCCAATGGAGCCATCTGGCTGCTCAACACGTCAGGCCTCTATATTGTCGATAATCCGACAGCCGTATTCCGCAATCCAGGTGTCGTACGCACCATCATCGAGAATGTCGTTCCCAACAGTTTCGCCATCGACAACCAGGGGCGCGTGTGGATAGGTACTGAAGGAAATGGTCTTTATCTCTTCTCGGGCGATGGTCGCAGGCAGATTGCACAAATCACTTCGTCGAACAGCATCCTCAAGACCGACGAGATTCTCTCCCTGGCATTCGACGACAAGCATTCCGATCTCTGGATCGTTACTGCCGGTCAGATACTCCGCTATCATTACGATGCCGACGAGTTCGATGCCTCCGACCAACTTTCCACCACTGCCTATTGCTATCCCTCGTCAGTCACTCTTGGCAGTCGCTCCGTGGTCAATGTCTTTGGACTGAAGGACGAGACGGAAGTGTCGGTCGAGAACAGTCAAGGCCGCACCCTGATGAAGGATACGGCCTTGGGAGGACTCTTCTCAATCGATGCCTCAACTTTCCCTGTCGGTGTCTATACGGTCATCGGCACCGACGCCAATGGCACCCATGGCACGCTGCTGACATTCACGGTAGATGAGCCATAGGACAAGGACCATCAGCACGACACTTACACACACCGATACAGCCCCGAAATGTTCCAGCATCTTCGGGGCTTCTTTCATTTCGATCAGTGCCCAAAGGTTGTTGATGGCATGGGCAATGACGCTGGGCCAGATGGAGCCCGTCCAATAGACCAGATAGACGAAGCCTGTTCCCAAGAGCCAGCGTGGGATGAACCCGTAGGCTTCGAGATGGATCAGCGAGAAGAGAAAACCGACCAGAACGGCTGCCCAATGCTTGTTATAGCCCTTGAAGCAACGCAGCAGGGCACCGCGGAACATCCACTCCTCGCCCAGCGCCGTACCGACACACATCAGCATGATGAGTTCGAACCATCCGCCGACACCTTTTAGCCCCAGCATCGTATCCACCGCCATCTGCTGCGCTTCGGCATTGTTCTTGGCCCACTTAGCCAAAGGCTCAGGCAGAGGCAACGATTCGCAAGTCGTAGCCAATGCATCGAGCGCAGGCAGGCTGACAATCATCAGCACAACAATCAAGGCAATCACCTTCCACGAAGTCTTCCGCGTAAGCATCACCTCGCTCACGCGTTCCTTCTTATAAAGGATGGTCCACAGGATGGCTGGCAGCAGCATGATCAGCAAGGTCTGTCCCCATTGGATAAGATGCAGCATCAACGTGTCGCGCGTCAAAGCAGAGATGGGTATAATAGCCAGCACCATGATGAGTGTGCCGACAAAGGCGAACACCAGCAGCCAGAAGAAGTCAGTCCAGAACTTTCTTTTCATTTTTGAGTGGTCAAATTATCAATTATTCTTCATTTCGGGGGCAAAGATAAAGAAAATCGCACAAAATACAAAAAAAATCCCCATAAAATTTGGAGATTCGATGAAAAATCACTATCTTTGCACCCGCAAAACTGAAACAAACCACAGTTTCGCAGTCTTCGAGACATGCCCGGATGGCGGAATCGGTAGACGCGCTAGTTTCAGGGACTAGTGGCCGTACGGCTGTGTGGGTTCGAGTCCCACTTCGGGTACTTGGTTGCATATCTTTAACAAGTTATGCAACCTTTTTTTATTCTCATTTTCAGCACTTTACATATTTAGCGAGTTTTCAACCATTTGCAAATATATTCATTTGGTTGGACAATTTGTTGGACAAAAATTTGGAATTGTCCAACATTCTTCCTAACTTTGCACCAGCAATCGAGGATTGCAGCCGAATTTTATCCACTAACGGACGGAACACCCGTCACAAAACAATTTATTTATGTCAAGTATTGAAAAAAGTTTATCAAGCAAGGCAAGGCAGGATGGCAAGCGAGAGATACTTATACGTGTGTCCGCTGGCCGTGGTGTTCGCTTTCGCCTACGCTCCAACGTGTTCGTTTCTGCCGAGTTTTGGAACGATGCAGCGCAGTCGGTCAATGTCCCACCGAAGCGCAAGGTCAATGCAAGCAAGGTGACGGAGGCGCAGCAGCAGAAAGCAGCCGTCGAAGCCTATTCGCGTGACCTTATCGCTATCTGCAACGCAGCGCAGGAGGCCGACGTTGAGCTGACAAGGGAATGGTGCGAAGATTGTTTTTCGCTTGCACCTTTCCTGCATGATCCAAGTAACCGGTTCATGGCCGATACTTCGCAAAGCCTCTACACGCTTGCCAATATCCGACGCGCCCAAGCCATGCGCCAGGAGGCCATCGAGCGAGCAACCAAGCATGAGCAGGAGAAAGCAGCAGCCGAAGCAGCCATGAACGTCAAAAGACTTTATGCCTTTATCGCCATCATGTGCCAAAGAAAGCAGTTGAGCGCAGTCCGCACCAAGAACTACCGCGTTCTGATGGGGCAACTGCAACGCTACGAGTACTGGCTCCAGCTGACGAAAGACAAGGACTTCCGACTTGAACCCGAAACCACGACCACCGAGATTGTCGAGGACTTCCGCATCTACCTACGCGACGAAGCCAAACTCCAGAAGAAGCACCCGAGAACGTTCGCCAAGATTCTTGCCAAGTACCCCATCCAAGTACGCAACACGCAGCGCAAGACCCCACTCCCCGACGATGCCAAGCCAAGGACACGCGCAATCGAGGAACGCGGCACAAACACAATCATCGGCCAAATGCAGAAGTTCAAGAGCCTATGCAATTGGTTGTACGAAGTTGGCTATATGAGCAGCAAGCCATTTGAGCGCGTTTCGATTGGCAAGGAGATTTACGGCACGCCGATATACATAACAATCGAAGAGCGTAAAAAGATAGCTGCCCTTGACCTAAGCAATGCCTCCCGTACGCTGCAAATCAGCCGTGACGAGTTCATCTTGCAATGCTTGACCGGATGCCGAATCAGCGATCTTGAAAAATTAACAAAAGCCAACATCGAAAATGGCGTTTTGACGTACATGCCGCGCAAGACACAAGGCGAAACGGGCATGGTGGCAACCGTGCCGCTTTGCGACGAAGCCCTTGCCATCATCGACAAATACAAGGATGCACCAGAGCGCGGCAACCGCCTTATCCCCACAATCGCACAACAAAATCTAAATGTCGCTCTCAAACGCATTTTTCGCATGGCTGGTATCACCCGACAAGTCGAGCGCATCAATCCACGGACGGGCGAAAAGGAGAGCATCAGCATCGCCGACATCGCTTCGACGCACATGGCGCGCAGGACTTTCGTCGGCGAAACATACGAACATGTCAAGGATCCGGCTCTCGTCGGCTTAATGAGCGGCCACGTCGAGGGCAGCAAGGCGTTTTCGAGATATGTCAAGCGCGACATTTCTATGCTCCGAGGTATCATCGACAAAATCCAATAAGCCATGAACGAGTTTTTTAAACTATTAGACGAATTGTGCTTCCCCACCGAAAACGATGGAGCCAAGCAGCTTGCATTTATCGGTAATCAAGTGCCGCAATATGTGCGCCTATGTTCTACACCCGATGCTTTCAACCGCACGCTGTTCCCCACTTTCGGCATCATGGCTGCAAGTGCCCGTGTTCGCGAGGAGGACGAACCACCCCTATCAACCGACCGATTTGTGCAAGAATACGAATCAGCCGACGAAGCCAAGCGCGATGAACTATGCCCAAAGGTTGCAATCGGCATTAGCGCACTTTTGCTCCAGCTCCAGAGCTTCCACTTCGACAATGAATTGTCCGAATGGATAGGTTTGTCGATTGAGGAAACGGAACCCATTTTCGAGCGTTACTTTTTCGCAAATGTTGTCAAGGGGCGCACCCTCACAAATGAGCAGCTTGCCAAATTGGGAGCCAAGCACATCGGTATGGAGCAGACCTATCTGAACGAAACCCGAAAGCAATGGGCGAAGCATTTGCCCGACCACCCCGAACCGCTTGAAATCGTTGCCGAAGCCGCAGAGCGATATATCGCATTTGTCAAGGATAGAACGAAATCGACCGACCATCCTGTAATGGCCGAACTCACCTCTTTCTTTCGCCCAGGGCATGGGAGCAAAGCGAATCAAATGCTTGCTGAAATCGGTGGCAAAACGGGCAAGGGCGCAGCTTTGATCGTATGGAAATACAGAGATGCGCTTCTCGATGAAAACGAATTGCTCAACCGCATATTTGAACCGTTATCTGAAATACTCAGCTGGCCGAAAGCCCAAAGAACAAATTGGAATACTCAAATAAGGCAATTACTTGAAAAGGAGGAAAAACAAGGGAACCAGGCTAAAATGTGGACACCCAAATAACATCGTGCCGAAGGATAAAAACTTCGGCACATTTTATTTCTATAAGTATTATGAGCCGAAACCATAAGTTTTATGAGCCGTGTTTGTTCGTGAATACAAAAGACAATACATTTGCGCCATCAAATCCGATGCGCCCCGACAACGCAACGGAAGCGATAGGCAGCGGTAAGGTGGCACGTCGCCATTGTCGGAACCGCCGAGCCGACCTCGAATTATTATGTCTAACAACGTATTATCTTCAATCGAATCCAACCCCCGAACCCTCGTCGTGCTCACCGCTGGCGACCTCCGCGAACTCGTCGAACGTCTGATCGATGCCAAGACGAAGAAAGAGCAACCAATCGAGCAGCAAGGCGACGAGTTTCTGACCAGCGCCCAACTCAAAACCATTTTCGGCGTTTCCACAAGCACCGTATGGCGATGGAAGCAAGCTGGCCTAATCCGTCCCGTCAAGATTGCTGGCCTACTGCGCTATCGCAAGGCTGAAATAATGGCAATGCTTAACCATCAATCGTAATGAGCAAACCCGATTCAACCATCATCTGCAAGGCGATTGGCCGTTGTCTATCGAACCCATCGGAAAAGAATGTTTCAGCCGTAACAAAGCACTTCTGGCATTTGCCCGATGGTGACGATGCCGAGGCGGCCAGATTCATCGTCTATGCCGTCCGCGTGCTTTCCAAGCGCGGCATTTCAATCGACGAGGCATCTATTGTCGAGTGGTTGCAAAATGAGACCTACGGCATGGCGCGTCCCTGTAAAGCAGAACTCAAATCTATGGCAAATGGAAACCGACAACTCAATTAGCTTCGTGCAGTTCGAGGCTGGCCTCCTGGTTGAAGATGAGGCATGGCGAAAGCAATACTACACGGCTTGCTCCATCGAACGTGCCACGGGCGACCGAAAGCCGTTGATAGCTTTCATGCGTGAATACTCAAAGTTTTTGATTGATAACTCAAAATGAATAAATTTCGTATATGAGGAAGGATAGTTTTATTTTCTTCGGCGATTGGTATCGAATTGCCCAGCAGATACCCGACGCGCACCGAAGAGCCGCGCTCTACGAGGCAATCCTGACATACGCCCTTCAAGGCGAAGTGCCGACTTTGCCACAAGAGCTTGGTCTGATTTTTGAAATGATCAAGATGCAAATCGACCGAGCGAACTCTAACTATGCGAATATCTGCGCTTCACGACAAGAGGCAGGACGCAAGGGTGCAGAAGCCAGATGGGGCAGCACAAAATCAAATGATGGCAAAATGGCAAAAATGGCAAATGCTACTTTTGCTAATGGCAAAATGGCAAAAATGGCAAGCGATGGCAAACATGGCTATAATGATAATGATAATGTAAATCAAAATGATTTTATAGATTTGTCCGAAAAATCGTCCAAATCCGCTCCCAAAACATCAAAAGTTGAACAACTCGAAAAGAGAAAGCAAGAATTTTACGAAAGCCTCTTGCCTTTCAAAGAACAATATCCAGCAGAAATGCTCGAATCGTTTTTCATGTATTGGAGCGAGCCTAACAAGAGCAACACAAAGATGCGTTTCGAGACGGAAAAAACATGGTCTCTTCCGCTACGATTACGCAGATGGGCGGCAAACGAGAAAATCCGATAGCGATGGAACAGAAACAACCCACCCCTCCCCAGCTGGCGGTAGAGCTGCCGCATAGCGACGAGGCCGAACGCGCTTTGCTTCGCCTCTATCTTACAAACCCATCTACATTCTATGCGACCCGTGACACGCTCACGCCCGATTGCTTCCACGACGCGCATCACAAGGCCGTGTTCCGCTGCATTTCAGCAGTCGCAGCCGATGGCACCGAGATTTCGTTGCTATCCGTCTGGCAAAAGGCGCAGGCCATCAACGAGCCGTCGGTAACACCCGGCTTGCTTGCCGACATCACATCGTATGATGGCGGCGGCAACGATGAAGCGTACCTTTGCAGCGTCCTCAATGACTTGCGCACCCGTCGCACACTATGGCTGACGATGCAGGACGCAGCATCCCGGGCATTGTCTCCTGCAAGCGACCTCAACGAAGTTCTTGGCGGCATCCGAAAGCAGCTCGATGATCTTTCCGCACGAGGTCAAGAACACATCACAAGCGACGTGTCGGTATATCGTGAACTATGCCAGCGCATGGCCGACAACCGCAACCCCTCCACACGGCACGACGGCACGCCCGTCGGCTTCGACTGGTTCGATTCACGCGGTGGTTTCCAGCCGAGCGACCTTATCATTGTCGCGGCTGAAAGTTCGCAGGGCAAAACATCATTTGCCCTATCGGTTGGCCTCAACGCAAGGCTTCGCGGCTGCAAGATATCATACTATTCACTCGAAATGAGCAAGGAGCAGCTTTGCGCACGCTTGCTTGCTATGCAGACGGGCGTGCCGTCCTCCAGGATCCTCACCGCTCCGTTGTCCGATGCTGACTACCAGGCGGCTTTCGGCTATGCCAGTGACCTCGCAAGCCGTGGTGACGATGGCGGCGCAATCCTGCTCGACGATAGGCCGTTGTCCTCCGTCGAAGGCATCTTGGGAAGCATCCGCATGATGCGCCAGCGTTATGGCATAAGCGGTGCAGTTGTCGATTTCCTGCAACGCTTGACACCACCAAGAGGAATGAGCCGGGAAGCGCACATGGGAGAGTCGGCACAAAAATTAAAAAACCTTGCGCGCGAACTCGGCGTTTGGATTATGGCATTGAGCCAACTCTCGCGTGACCGGGATTCACCCGTGCCGAACATCAACCGATTGCGCGATTCGGGCCAGATCGCCGAGGCTTCCGACATCACAATCCTGCTTTATCGCCCCGAGGCCGTCATCCCCTTTTCGTCAGCGCGGACGTTCCCCGAACCATTCGCAGACTACGACCCACGAGGCCATGCGATGGTGACAATCGCCAAGGGCAGAAACGTCGGCACGGGCGCTTTTCTATGTGGCTTCGACGCACCGACAACCCATTTCTTCGAGAAGCCATTGTCGCAGATACCCCGTCGGGAAGCATCCACGGACTTCGGTGATTCAAGGTTCTCATTCCGATAGATGCAGCATTTCGGCAATATCGGGCATGGCATAATCAACGATTATTGCAAGGGTAGCGGCTCGTTCCGCTACCTTTGCACCACAAAAGGATAATATAGAACGATGGCAAAGAAAATCAAGGTAGAGCCAGCACCAGGCAACAACGGTGTGCGCCTGACTATCGGCGACATATACCACGACATCCCACGACTTCCTGCCGTGGCACTTGTAAATCAAATCAAGGAGATATTAAACATTAAATAGCATAAACTATGGCAACATCAGAAGAAGGCAAATTGCAGACCGCCGCGAACGGCATGAGGGCGAGGCGCTTCGGAGGAGCCATCAACTACGCGGCGGCAATGCCAAGGTCGGCTGTCCAGCAAGAGGAGCAGGGGCATGGAACCACGCAATGCGGCGAATGAGTTTTTCTTCCACATATACGAAGAGAGGGGGCGGTTTCGCGATGAAAGCACCCCCTTGATTATGTCGATGTGCATATAATCTCCAAAAATTGTGTCCGTGGATGACCCATGCCAAACCCCACCTCAACCCCCATTCCCGACCCCGACATAACCCCAACCGCACACTCAAGGCCATCAAAAACGCACACCCAATCTTACAAACGCACACGTTCACACCCGAAATCGTCACGAATACGTGACGATAACGTCCTCAGACCCCCGTAATTTGCCCATATTTTGCCCACAATCGACTTTCTCCACCCAGGCGATAGGTTCCCATCTTCGCAGAGAAATGCGGCTACACGCAAAATATCTCACACCCGATTTTTTTGGAATGTCGGGGTACCTTTGACGGGGGGTCATTTTCCCCACGTTCAACCCACCACCCCCACCCACCCCCCACCGATGCAAGCA
>JAZQBS010000048.1:0-3775 GCA_045545875.1 Bacteroidales bacterium | reverse complement strand
ACCGGACTGGGCTTTGCCCCCGTGCTGGGCGTGGATTGGCGCATCAACGAGCACTGGAATGTGGCCATGAAGTATGAGTTCAAGACACGTCTGCGCGTCGAGAACAAGTCGGAAATGAACGACTTCACGGCTGCTACTGCTGCTTCGAACGCCACCCTCGGACAGTTTAAGGACGGCGCGAAGATTGCCTCCGACGTTCCTTCGCTCCTCACTGCCGGTGTGGAATACCGCCCCATCGATGCCGTCCGTCTGCGTGCCGGCTATCACTGGTATGGCGACAAGAAGGCCACCGTCTATGGCAACAAGCAGGACCTCATCGACAACGACACCTGGGAACTCACCGCAGGTGCCGAGTGGGAGATCAACAAGTGGGTGACCGTCAGCGGCGGCTATGTGCGCACACAGTACGGCCTGAGCGACCAGTACATGAACGACCTCTCGTTCGTCACCAGCTCGAACAACATGGGCTTCGGTGCCCGCGTGCGCCTCACCAGTGCCCTCAACCTCGACCTCGGCTACATGAAGACGTTCTACGAGGACCGCACCATCGAGACCCAGAACTATCTCGCCCCCGGCCTCACCAAGACCGACAAGTACACCCGCACCAACCGCGTATTCGGCATTGGCGTCAACTTCGAGTTCTAATTTGTCCGAAACTACTTCCCACATACTTACAGCGAAAGCCTTCCCCATCCTCGGAGAAGGCTTTCGTTATTCTTTTGCATTGGATTTCTTGTTCGCCAAAAGTCTCACATAACCCAAACAAAACACCCAGGCTATCAGCACACCCACGATGTCGGCCACCCAGTCAATCCAATCGCCCGAGCGCAATCCGTTGGTGCAATACCTTTGTCCAAGTTCCACCAGGCCACCTAAAAGCGAAGGGAGATAAAGAGCTCCGATGCGCAGTCGGCGCGGACGAAGTTCGCCGACACGCAAGCCATGCGGAATGGGCGAAAAACGAAGCCCGTGTAAACGCAGATGGTCGAGCCAGATGGCACCAGCTTGGCCAAAGTACATCACGATGTGGGTCCACTTGTCGATAAAGGCCACGTCGCTCAGCGGCGTCTCGGGAACGGGCATGAACGACAGGATCATCACAATGGCGAAGATAAACCACGTGAAGGGATAATGCTTGAAGTAGTGCATAAAGAGGTTTTGAGAGGTTCGAGAGGTTCGAGAGGTTCTGAAGGGTTGCTTCCTTCGGTGCGCGCGAGCAGAGCTCGGAGCGAAGGGTTTGAGGGGTTAAGAGAGCGAACAACCTTTCGAACTTTTCAGAACCCTTCAAACCTTTCAAACCCTTACTTAATTGTTATCTGCTTATCCTTATTCTCAAACGGACTGGGATGCTTTTGAGCAAGTTGCCCGATGAAGCTATAACGGCGACGAACAGGACGCCACTTGTCGGTAGTAGAGTGCATAAAGAGCCAATCATATACGCTCTTGAAGTAAAAATAGTGCGACAAAATGCTGTGATTCTGTCCTGGCAGCAGACGATAGATAAGTCGTGTGGTGTCACCCACGGCACGCATACTATCAACGACACGCTGAGAGGCTTCCCACGGCACCGAATGGTCGGCAGTACCATGCAGGATGCAAAGCGGCACCTTCAAGAGATTCTTATGGTTCGTCTTGGGGGTATCACCACCGCACAAAGCCAAAGCAGCAGCTACGCGGTTGGGCGAAGCAGCAGCATAGTCGATGGTTCCATAACCTCCCATGCTCATACCAAGCACATAGATACGGGTAGAGTCGATGGCATAGCGTTCCAACGCCCAATCGACCAGACGATTGATACGGTCGGGCTGCCATCCACCTGTAGGATGCTGCGGAGCAAGAACGTAAGCATCGAGATTCAGACCTTTCGACAAGGCATCGAGAGTACCATAACGGCGCACCATCGACAGGTTGCGACCTCTGAGGCTGGCACCATGCAGGAAGATTACCAAAGGCTTGCGAACCATGGCTTCCATCAAATCACCTTCCTCGCCCTTGATGCTATCGATAACGATGGGTGGCACCACAGCACTATCGGCCGGTGCGATGACCGGAGGAACGTAGAACCAGAAGTTATAGGCATCTTTCACTGTCCCGCGATGCGCTATCATGCGTTGTGCCGACAATGATCCAAACATCATCGATATCACAAAAAAGAGGGTCAGGATGCGCTTTCTCTCGGACGTGACCAAAGGGAACAACCAGCCTGACCATTTCATAAATTTATTCATTTAACTGGTTAATTTTCAAATTTTGCGGCGCAAATCTAGCGAAAAAAAACGATATAGCCAAATTATTTCTCCGAAAATTTGGATAATTCACCAACAAAGACTATCTTTGCACGCACAATAATCAATGGACTTGACAGAATCATGAGCAAAAATATCATGCTGAGCTTCGACACCGAGGAGTACGACGTACCTCGCGAACATGGTGTCGAGATTACAATGGACGAATCGATGAAGGTGTCGCGCTTCGGCACCACACGCATCCTCGACTGCCTGAAGGAGTGCGGCGTAAGGGCCACTTTCTTCTGCACCACCAACTTCGCCACCAATGCACCCGACATCATCCGACGCATCATCGACGAAGGTCACGAGGTGGCCTCGCATGGTTGCGATCATTTTGAGCCAAAGCCCGAGCATGTCATCCTTTCGAAACAGAAACTCGAGGCCGACTTCGGCACCCAGATCAAGGGCTATCGCCAGCCCCGAATGTTCCCCGTCAATCTGCAGGTGTTGAAGCAGCAGGGCTACGTCTATAACGCCTCTCTCAATCCCGCCTTCATCCCAGGACGCTACATGCACCTCACCACTCCACGCACCAGTTTCATGGAAGAGGGTGTGCTACAGATTCCCGCTTCGGTGTCGCCCTGGTTTCGCATCCCCATGTTCTGGCTCGCCCTTCACAACTTCCCGCTATGGCTCTACAAGGCGCTGCTACATCGCATCGTCGGGCATGACGACTACTTCAACACCTACTTCCATCCCTGGGAGTTCTTTCCGCTTGGCGAACATCCCGAATGGAAGATGCCGTGGATCATTCGTCACCATGCAGGCAACGACATGTACGACCGCCTGAAGTCAGTCATCCTCGACTGCAAGTCACGCGGTTACGATTTCATCACTTATAACGAATTTGCTGAAACTAGGCTCAAATAGAAAAATGCCTCCTGCCCTTTCAATGGCTGGAGGCATTTATTTTCATTGGGATGTCATCAATGAGCCATCCTGAATCTGCAACAGGTCGTCGAGAATCAAAGCTTCGGCATCCTTGTCGCCCAATTTGTTGTAACCTTGTGCCAAGGAGAGGGCAATATCACCGAGTAACGATTCGTAAAGCGTGTCGTTCGTCCGTTTAGCCTCATCGTAGAGGGCTTGCAGTCTTTGGGTAGTCGCTTCGAGGTCAAGGCCCATCTCCACTTTGCCACGCAAGAGGGCGAGTTCCTCAAGTTTGTTATGTTGACCTCGTGTCACCTCCTTGGGCAATTGCTTCACCTGGACAGGAGCAGGTGCAGGCTTGGGGGCAAATAGTCCGTAAGCGAAATTGCTGATCTGCGCCGATTGGGTGCTCCAAACATATCGTCCCACAAGTGCCACACAACAGATGATGGCAGCCGCTGCAGCCCAGGGCATCAGGCGACGCATCAGGGGTTTGCGCTCCTTCATCGTCTCCATGCCCTTGCCTTTAGCAATCATCTCAATAGTCTTCCTATCCACAGTCTGTAGCGCATCAACCAAGTGCTGCTCACGCTCCTTGCCCACCTTGCGCATCTGCT
>JAZQBS010000047.1:0-2272 GCA_045545875.1 Bacteroidales bacterium | reverse complement strand
CGAAAGATTTGTAAGGTACCGAGGGTACGCTGTCTCGAATCTTATAGCGATGGGCGTATTTCGAGGTATCACCACCGGATAGGAATATGCCCAGTACCATGATGTAGTCTGACATCTCTATGCGGAACGTGAACTTGGCCTCCGAATAACCCATTCCATTTCTGCGTTTGTATATCATTATCATTACCGCAGTGATAAGTGTCATATACAGGATGATGCGCAGTCCGTTCTCACTCACAGAAAGGAAATGCGAAAAATTGAGTTCTTGTTACAGGAAACGGAAGAAGACCTCAATGTCCCAACGTCTGCGATAGGCCCCCGTCGCAGCGGATGTTCCAGTCGTGGTTTGTTGTGTAGGATTTGCAATCTGACACTTATTATTATCATGATTTGTAATCCACATTGTTCTTATATTTTGCCAAAAGAAAAGTCTCTCTGGAATGTCCCCCAGTAATGAAGTAGGGGGTGTCAAGCGATTCAGCGTAATTGTAAACCCAAACAGGCGAAAGAATCGAGAAGTGTAAACCGAATCCGTGATAGTGTAAACCAGATTAGGGATATGAACTATACAATGTAAACCGATTCAGTTTAACCGCCCCAAATCTGTCAACCAATTCCAGGGAAAGTCAGCCCAAGGGCATCAATATCCAATTTCAATTCGCGTAGTGGATAAAAATTCCAAAATTTATCCACTACATGTTTGTGTACTGAATAAAATTTGTATCTTTGCAGTCTAAGTATTATCATTATGAAGAACACGATATTGATGCAACGCGCTGAGCGAGACAGAATTGCTTCCAGACCATATATTGGCCGCAAGACAAGCCATGATGCTGCCGAAATGCTGAAGAGTCCGCTGATAAAGTTGATTACCGGCCCGCGCAGGGCAGGGAAATCGGTGTACGCCTTGCTTATGCTTAAAGGGCATAACTTCGCCTATCTCAACTTCGATGACAAACTGTTGCTTGACCGCTGGGATGACGAACTTGTGGAACGCACACTCGAAGAGGTCTATCCCGGCTACGAATACCTGATGCTGGACGAAGTGCAGAACCTGCCGGAATGGGATTTGTGGGTGAGCAAGCTGTACCGCAACGGCAAGAACCTCGTCATTACAGGCAGCAACGCTAATATGCTTTCGAGCGAGATGGCCACGGTGCTCACCGGTCGATACCTGCAGATTGAAATGCTGCCTTTCAGCTTAGCAGAGGTGATGGCTACTAATGGCATCGACATCGCCGACATCAAAGCGGAGCAGCAGGCTCGCGCAAGCCTTGTCGTCGACGACTACCTTCACAACGGCGGATTCCCCGAGACGGTGCTGGCACGTGGCATCACGAAGAACTACCTCTCCACGCTCTTCGATTCCATCCTGCTGAAGGATGTGGCACAGCGGCACCGCGTCCGCAAAACCACGGACCTGTACGGTCTGGCCACCTACTTGCTCTCCAATTTCTGCAACACTTTTTCGGCTAACGACTTGGCCGAGGAACAGAACATTGCCAGTGTCACCACTACAAAAAAATACTGCGACTACCTGACCGAGCCGTACCTCTTCTTCTTCCTGCCACGCTTCAACAACAAACTGAAGCTGATGGCCAAGGCCGACCGCAAAGCTTATATCGTCGACAATGGTTTCGTCCAGTCGTCGGCATTCAACTTGAGCGACAATCTGGGACGCCTGCTGGAGAACCAAGTGTTTGTAGAGCTGTTGAGGAAAGGCTACGAGCCGGGCAAGACACTCTTCTACTACCGTTCGCGCAACAACCGCGAGGTCGATTTCGTCATCCGTCGTGGCCCGATAGTCGAACGCCTGATACAGGTCTCCTATAGCCTCGACTCGGCAAAGACGCGCAAGCGTGAGGTCGATGCCCTTGTGGAGTGCGGCGAGGAACTGAAATGCAACAATTTAAGTATCGTCACCTTCTCGGGAAAGGAAAAGATTGATGACATCAGCCCCATCTCCGTCATCTCCGTCAACGAGTTTTGACCACTTCTCCCCTCCTTCCTTCCATCGATAATCCTTCTGCGCAGGTTTGGCGACCAATAGGATTCTGGAACTCTTTTTTCTACTTAGTGTTGCACTTGTAACTGGAATTTAAACCCAAATCGGCCATTAAACCGACTTTTATAGGTGGGTTCTATAAATTGCTTTCAATCGATTTTGTTCTTATTTCGAGCAGATTTCCGTGCGGAAGGAGGGAGCAATGCGGTGCATTGTAACCGACTGACAATCGGAAAGATGCCGAAATAAGGGCAAAAGCGCTGAAAA
>JAZQBS010000046.1:0-106004 GCA_045545875.1 Bacteroidales bacterium | reverse complement strand
TGCAGCAGCAGATCGACCAGATCCTTGCCCGTGGCACCCGTGGCACCGATGATGATAGCTTTCATTACTTAATTGGAAAAGGACGCCCCACAGAGGTGAGGCGCCCCGAAATAGCTGGTATAAACAAATAGAAGTGATATCAGATGCCGAGCGAAGCACAGATCTTCTTGAGCGTATCCTCAGCAGCGGCACTTGCCTTCACATAGTCGCCATCGAACTCGGCAGGAACCTCGCAGTAGAACTTGATCTTCGGCTCGGTGCCCGAAGGACGGACGCTGACCTTGGCACCATTCTCGGTGAAGTACTGGAGCACGTTGCTCGTGGCCGGCATCTCGATGTCGCAGACGGCACCCGTCTTGCAATCGACCTGCTTGAGGGTCTTGAAGTCCTTGGCGCAAACCACAGGCGAGCCACCCAGTTCCTTCGGAGGATTGTTGCGGAAGTTCTCCATCATAGCCTTGATCTCGTCGGCACCCGACTTACCTGGCTTAACTACCGATACGGCTTTCTCCTTCTGGAATCCGTACTCCTTGTAGATGTTGAGGAGCAGATCGAACAGAGTCATACCGTTGTCCTTTGCCCAAGCTGCAATTTCGCAGATGAGGCAGATGGAAGCTGGAGAATCCTTGTCGCGAACCTTGTCGAACGGCAGGAAGCCGAAGCTCTCCTCACCGCCGCCGATATACTTCTTCTTGCCCTCGTTGATGCGGATGCGATAGGCAATCCACTTGAAGCCGGTGAACTCGTCGAAGATCTCTACGCCGTTCTTGTTGGCGATCTTCTTGATGAGCTCGGAGGTAACGATGGTCTTCACCATGAATTCGTTGCCCTTGAGCTGGCCGAGCTTCTTCTTGTTGGTGATGATGTACCACGAGAACATCATGGCGGTCTGGTTGCCATTGAGGATCATCCACTGGCCCTTGTTGTCGCGGCAGACGATGGCGAGGCGGTCGGCATCGGGGTCGGAAGCAATCACGAGGTCGGCGTTGAGCTTGTCGCCGAGCTTCATGCCGAGGGTCATGGCCTCAGCGTTCTCGGGATTGGGAGAAACGACGGTGGGGAAGTTGCCGTCGATGACCATCTGCTCGCGCACGACGTTGATGTTCTGGAAGCCCCAAGTGCGGAGGGCGGCAGGAATGATGACGCGGCCGGTGCCGTGGAGTGGCGAATAAACGATGCCGAGGTCCTTCTGGCGCAGGATGACGTCCTGATCGACCATAGCCTCCTTGACGGCTGCCAGATAGTCCATGTCCATCTCACCACCGATGATCTTGATGAGGTCGTAGTTAGGCTCGAACTTCACCTGGTCAATGGTCATCTTGTTCACCTCATCGATGATGCCCTTGTCGTGTGGAGAGAGCACCTGAGCGCCGTCGTCCCAGTAAGCCTTGTAGCCGTTGTACTCCTTCGGGTTGTGTGAAGCGGTAACGTTGACACCTGCCTGAGCATGGAGCTGGCGGATAGCAAAAGAGATTTCGGGAGTTGGGCGGAGCGACTCGAAGAGATAAACCTTGATGCCGTTGGCTGAGAAGATGGCAGCCACGGTCTCGGCAAACATACGGCCATTGTTGCGGCAGTCGTGACCTACGACCACTGCTGGCTGAATGTCGGGGAATGCACGGTTGATGTAGTTGGCGAAGCCTTGGGTAGCCATGCCCACCACATACTTGTTCATACGGTTGGTGCCGGGGCCCATGATGCCACGAAGACCACCTGTACCGAACTCGAGGTTCTGATAGAATGCCTCGATGAGGTCGGTCTTGTCCTCGTTGTCAAGCATTGCCTTTACGGCAGCCTTGGTTTCGTCGTCGAAACCATCACCCAGCCAAGCTTGTGCTTTGGCTGTACAGTCTTTAATAAGCTGTTCGTCCATGATATGAATCGTTTTATTTATTAGGTTTGGTTATGAAGCTGTAAAATACGGTTAGCGGAAGAAGAAAATTAGCCTTGGGGACAGCGTTGCGTTTGGCTTTGATTCGTCCCCCATTTCAGTGTGCAAAGATATGGAAAAAAAATGATGCGTACAAATTAAAAACCAAAAAAATGCCCAAAAAATGTTCTAAAACATATTTTTGAGCATTTTTTCTTTGCGACGATGTTCGCCTGCATCATTTGACTATCATCTGTGCTATTCGTCCCAATCCAATTCGAGGTCGGAAGGTGCGACACCTTCGATGGTGTAGTCGTCGTGTCCGTAGGGATCGACCTCCTCGTACTGGTCTTCGAGGCCCTTCGAAATATCGAGGTTTCGATGGGAGAAAGTCTGTACGCGGTTTGCCTCGTCGTTGAGCATCGTCCAAAGCATATCCTTGAGTTCGTCGAGACCGGTACCTGCCACGGAGGAGATAAACACGGTGGGCACGCCATCGGGCAGTTCCTGTCGCATCTGGTCGATGAGCTCGTCGTCGAGCATATCACATTTGGTGATAGCGAGCAGACGCTGCTTGTCGAGGAGTTCGGGATTGTACTTGCCCAGTTCGCCCAGCAGCACCTCATAGTCTCGTTTGACATCGGTGGTGTCGGCAGGAATCATGAAGAGCAGGGTGGAGTTGCGTTCGATGTGGCGCAGGAAGCGCAGGCCAAGGCCCTTGCCCTCGGAGGCACCTTCGATGATGCCGGGGATGTCGGCCATGACGAACGAGCGATTGTCGCGATAAGGCACCAGGCCCAGATTGGGCTCCATGGTGGTGAACGGATAGTCGGCAATCTTGGGCTTGGCGGCGCTGATGCTCGACAAGAGCGTCGATTTGCCGGCATTGGGGAATCCGACCAGACCCACATCGGCGAGCAGCTTCAGTTCGAGTATGACGCTGCGCTCCAATGCGGGTTCACCGGGCTGCGCATAGCGTGGAGCCTGATTGGTGGATGTGCGGAAATGCCAGTTGCCCAAGCCTCCCCGTCCTCCCTTCAGGAGCACCACTTTCTCTTCGTGGCCTGTCACCTCGCAGATATATTCACCCGTCTCGGCATCATAGACCACCGTACCCATCGGCACTTCGATGACGGCATCCTCGCCGTCCTTGCCGAACGACTTGTTGGGCATACCTGCCTGGCCATCGGTGGCGAAGATGTGACGCTGGTAACGCAGGTGGAGCAGGGTCCAGTAGTTGCGGTTGCCATGCAGGATGACCGAACCGCCCTTGCCTCCATCGCCGCCATCGGGTCCTCCCTTGGGGATGTACTTGGCACGATGCAGGTGCGAGCAACCACGGCCGCCCTTGCCCGAGCGACAATAGATGCGAACGTAATCTACAAAATTGGATTCAGCCATAAAAGAAGGGATATTAAGGGATATTAAAGGGGAGTAAAAGTGGAGTAAAAGGGACAATACCACCGTGTGAGGGAAAAGGGGAGCCAAGAATCTATAGTCCCTTTTACTACCCTTTTACTACTTTTTCTTTACCCTTTTACTACCCTTCGTTTAATACTCAAAATACAGCGTTATGCCCACGCTAAGTCCGTTGTTCTGGAGGAAGGTCTTGTTGAGGTTCTTGAATCCCCAGTCGTAAGCCACGTGAACCTGCCACTGCTGGTCGTAGAGCAGGCTGCACTGCAGACCCCAACCCACATCCCAGCGGGAAGCGTCGTGCGACTTGAAGAACGAGTGGCTGCCGATAATCGTCTCTCCATCGGGTCGGGCAGTACCGCCCAAGCCTATTGCGAAATAGGGACCCGTCTCGCCCATAATGGTGAAGTCGGAATTAATGTACCAGGCATAACCATAATGAACGGGTATCTCGAGATAATGCGAAGTGAAGTGGGTCTCAGGCTCCAGATCGAGACCATCGGGATGCTTGGGATCGGGACCCGTAGCGCCCTTCATTGAGTAGCGAACCACGCCACGGGCGAAAGTATTGTCGAACAGATCGCTTGCATCGAGCATCAGATCGACACCCGCATTGAGGCCCAAGGTGTAGTCATAGCCGGCACCCGAGAATGTAGGAACATTCAGTCCTACGGTGAGACCGAGCTTGTAGGGAGGCATGCCATCGAAATCGAGCAACTGGGCATCGGCACGCTGAACCAATGCAGAAGCTAGTACTGCAACGAGGGCGACAAAGAACTTTTTCATTATATAAATGTTTTAAAGGAAACGGACTCCCGCAAGAATCCGTTTCATAAATTAGAAATCAGTCGAAATAAACGGTGAGGTTGACACTGAGGTTGAGGTTCTTGCCTGTTCCCTTGTAGGTCTTGCTGTCGGGCACTGCATCGCAGAGGCCCCAGTCATAGCCCACGGTGAGCTGATACTTCTCCATATAGATGGCACCTATATGGAGGCCCCAACCTACATCGAAGCGACGGAGGTCGTCGTAATACTTGTGCATACGACCACTGATGCGATGCTCGGTATAGCCCGTCACATTCTCACTACGGAACGAACCGCCGCGACGGAAAGAGAAATAAGGACCTGTTTCAGCCAAGAGGCAAAGGTCGTCATCCATCTCGTAGGCATAGCCAAAGCGAACGGGCACCTCGAGGTAGTGGAGATGATAAACGGCATCGTGAGCCACAATTGGAGTTCCACTGTGGACAAACGCATCCTCGCTGGCGCTACCGCCCTTGCGGCTGTAGAGCACCGAACCACGAAGGTAGGAATTGGGGATAAAGTTCTCGGTGTTATAGAGTACTGTTCCACCTACATTCCAACCGGCCAACCAGCCATACTGTTCGTGTCCGAAAGACGAAACGTTCATACCTAACTGAATGCCGAAACGCATGTGTTCGTTCGAGCCACTAAAGACAGCCTGTGCGCTGGCAGTCGTCATAGCTGCGATGACGATAACTGCAACTGTTGATAAAAGTTTCTTCATTTGTTTATGTAATTTAATTAAAGTTATAAGCGACGTAACAACAAACTTATAATTCAGGTGCAAATGTAAGCATCTTTTGACAAAAAAACAAATAATCGGACAAAATATTTATCAAAACAGCATTTTTTTGCCATAAAAATTCCAAATTCGTGTTTTTTTCAGTACCTTTGGACCGAAAAAAAAGATTTTGAATCACAAACTGCACACGATATGAAAGGAATTGTTCTGGCCGGAGGAAGCGGCACCCGCCTCTACCCCATCACCAAAGGAATCAGCAAGCAGCTCATTCCCATCTACGACAAGCCGATGGTATATTATCCCATCTCGGTACTGATGCTGGCAGGCATCCGCGATATACTGATCATCTCGACGCCCTACGACCTGCCAGGCTTTAAGCGCCTGCTGGGCGACGGATCAGATTATGGCGTGCATTTCGAATATGCCGAGCAGCCTTCTCCCGACGGACTTGCCCAGGCCTTCATCATCGGCGAGAAGTTCATCGGCGACGACTGTGCCTGCCTGGTACTTGGTGACAACATCTTCCATGGCGCCAACTTCACCGGCCTTCTGAAACGTGCGGTCAAGAGCGCCGAGGAGGACGGCAAGGCTACCGTCTTCGGCTATTGGGTGAACGATCCCGAGCGCTATGGTGTGGCAGAATTCGACAAGCAGGGCAACTGCCTCAGCATCGAGGAAAAGCCCGCCCATCCGAAGTCAAACTATGCCGTCGTGGGTCTCTATTTCTACCCCAACAAGGTGGTCAATGTAGCCAAGAGCATCAAACCTTCGGCTCGCGGAGAACTCGAGATCACGACCGTGAACCAGTGGTTCCTCAACGACAAGGAGTTGAGGGTCGAGACGCTCGGCCGCGGATTTGCCTGGCTCGACACCGGCACACACGACTCGCTCAGTGAGGCTTCGACATTCATTGAGGTCATCGAGAAGCGACAAGGCTTGAAGGTGGCCTGTCTCGAGGGCATCGCCTATCGCCAGGGCTGGATCGACGAGGAGAAGATGCGCCAGCTGGCACAACCTATGCTCAAGAACCAGTATGGACAATATCTGCTCAAGGTCATCGATGAAATCAAGCGCGACGGACGTCGCGAACTGTAAGCGGCCGGCAATTTGGAATTTCGGAATTACGGGATTCGACATTCCGTAATACTGGAATTACGAAATTACGGTATTACGTTATTTCGTGAAATAATAAAATGTTAATTCAAGATATAATATGTCAAAAAGAACAATAGTTATCACTGGCGGTGCAGGCTTCATTGGCTCGCACGTTGTTCGCCTTTTTGTGAATAAATATCCCGACTACCACATCATCAACCTCGACAAGCTAACCTATGCCGGCAACCTGGCCAACCTCAAGGACGTAGAGAGCAAGCCCAACTACGAATTCGTGAAGATGGACATCTGCGACTTCGAAGCCTTCTACCAGCTGATGCAGGACAAGAAGGTCGATGGCATCATTCACCTTGCTGCTGAGAGCCATGTCGATCGCTCGATCAAGGACCCGTTCACCTTTGCCCGCACCAACGTAATGGGTACGTTGAGCTTGCTGCAGGCTGCCAAACTCTACTGGGAATCACTGCCCGAGAAATATGAGGGAAAGCGTTTCTACCACATCTCGACCGACGAGGTCTATGGCGCCTTGACCATGAACCATCCCGAGGGTGTGAAACCTCCCTTCTCGACCACAGCTTCGAGCACAGAGCACCATCTGGCATATGGTACGGATTTCTTCTACGAGACCACCAAGTACAATCCGCATTCTCCCTATAGTGCCGCCAAGGCCAGCTCCGACCACTTTGTGCGCGCTTACCACGACACCTACGGTATGCCGACCATCGTCACCAACTGCTCGAACAACTACGGTCCCTACCAATTCCCCGAGAAGTTGATTCCGCTCTTCATCAACAACATCCGTCATCGCAAGCCGCTGCCCGTCTATGGTAAGGGTGAGAACGTGAGAGACTGGCTCTTTGTCGAAGACCACGCGCGCGCCATAGACCTCATATTCCACAAAGGCACCGTAGCCGAGACCTACAACATCGGCGGTTTCAACGAATGGAAGAACATCGACCTCATCAAGGTGGTAATCAAGACCGTTGATCGTCTGCTCGGACGCGCCGAGGGTGAAGATCTAAACCTCATCACCTACGTCACCGACCGTTTGGGGCACGATGCACGCTATGCCATCGACTCGACCAAACTCCAGAAGGAACTGGGCTGGGAACCAAGCCTGCAGTTCGAGGAAGGCATCGAAAAGACCGTCAAGTGGTACCTCGACAACCAGGAGTGGATGGACAACATCACTTCAGGCGAGTACGAGAAGTACTACGAGTCGATGTATGCCAATCGATAAGGGATGAGAAGGGATTTGAAGGGATGTTTGGGGATATGAAGGGACGATAGTATCGCCTGTTGAAATTGGTCCCCAAAAAACATTCGTCTCTTCAAATCCCTTAGAATCCCTTAATATCCCTTAGAATCCCTCAATAACACACACTATGCGACACATCTTAACCATCCTAAGCACCTTCTTATTATCTTCCTTTTGCGCCATAGCACTCGACCTGGGAGGACAGAATCGCCAAGACCTCAGTTTGAACGAAGGCTGGGGCTATCATTCCATCTTCGAAGTGGCCAAGAAGGCACCCTTTGAACCCGTCACTTTGCCCCATACCTGGAACGTTCGATTCATTCCAGGCACCGTGCGTTACGACCGTGCGATGAATGTGTATAACCGCACGCTCACCATCACACCCGAGATGCAGGGCAAGCGACTCTTCCTCTATTTCGAAGGTGTGAATTCTGTGGCTTCGGTCTTCATCAATAGGCATATCGTGGGCGAACACAAGGGCGGCTATCTGGCTTTCTGCTACGAAATCACCAACTTTGTGAATCAGGGCGATAACCTGCTCGAAGTGTGGGCCAGCAACGCTTTTCGCACCGACGTGCTGCCTATCTCGGGCGACTTCAATGTCTATGGCGGCATCCATCGTCCCTGCCACCTCATCGTCACCGAGCAGGACTGCATTCGTCCCGACTTCTATGCATCGCCCGGTGTTTTGATTCGACAGAGCAATGTTTCTGCCCAACAAGCAGACCTCGACATCGAGACCTTCCTTTCGCTCAAAAGCGGCAAGAACCTGCAGCTCATGGCTAAGGTCAAGGATGCTGACGGCAACACTGTTGTTGCCAACACAATTGCCGCACAGGGCGATGTTTCCCATATTCCGTTAACCCTTCAGAACCCGCATCTGTGGCAAGGCAAACAGGATCCGTATCTCTATACCGTAGAGGTTTCACTAATGGATGGCGACAAAGTGATCGACCAAGTGCGCCAACAGACGGGACTTCGTTCCTTCTATGTGGATCCCGACCAGGGATTCTTCCTCAACGGCAAGCACCTCGACCTTGTAGGGTTTAATCGCCACGACGACTTCGACGGACGTGGTTCTGCCCTCCTGCCCGAACACTATAAGAAGGATATGGCACTGATTCTCGAATCGGGCGCCACCTTTATGCGTCTGGCACATTATCCACACAACGAGGAGATGTATCGTCTCAGCGACGAAAACGGCATCGTACTTTGGACCGAGATTCCTTTCTGTGGCCCCGGCGGCATGGCCTACACGGGCTTTCTCAATACGCCAGGCTTCAAGGAGAATGCACGGCAGTGTGCCCACGAACTCGTTTATCAGAAGTTCAATCACCCGTCCATCTGCTTTTGGGCCATCTTCAACGAGGTGCTCGTCGATAAGGACAACTTCGTAGGCTACGACGACCCCACCGAATTCTTCAAGGAGATCAACGCCATCTACAAGGGGCTCGACTCTTCACGACTCACCACCTTTGCCACCTGCGTCGATACGAAACTCTATCTCGGCATCGCCGACCTCTTGGCTTGGAACAAATATTTCGGCTGGTACAGTGATGCCGTCGGGCAGGCTGACAAGTTCTTCGACAATGCCAAGGAAGAAGCTGCGGGAACGCCTGTCGGCGTATCGGAATATGGCGCTGGCGCTTCGATCAATCAGCACAGCTGGCCGCTCGACGATGCCAACAAGGCCGACGGACATTTCCATCCCGAAGAAGCACAAGCTGTTTGCCACGAAGGCAACTGGGCTTGCTTCAGCACACGTCCCTACCTTTGGTGCAAGACCATCTGGCATTTTGCCGACATCCAGTCCTATCAGCGCAAAGAGGGAGAAAAGGACGGCTTCAACGACAAGGGCCTCATCACCTACGATCGCTCCACGAAGAAGGATGCCTTCTGGTTCTACAAGGCCAACTGGAATCCCGAGCCGATGATCTACATCGCCTCTCGCCGCTTCATTGACCGCACCGAAGCCCTGACCGACGTCCGTGTCTATACCAACCTCAAGGAAGTGACGCTCTACATCAACGGCAAGAAGATCGGCAAGATGAAGCCCGACAACATCCGCCGCGCACTCTTCAACGGCGTTACGCTCCAACCCGGACAAAACGTGATTCGTGTCGAAGGCAAAAGCGGAAAACAGCTCGTCAGCGACGAGTGCACCTGGAATCTGAAATAATAATATACCCTCTAGAATATCTAGAAAATCTAGAGTATCTAGAACTTCTAGACCTTCTTGAAAGCCAAGAAATCCCCTCCGATGAAAAAACTCCTCCCCCTCCTCCTCGCATCCCTCGGATGCAACGCCCTCCTTGCTCAACAAGTCTTCGAGGCAAATCCCTCCAACCTCACCACCGTGCTCAAGCAGGTGCAGAAGCAGCTGCGCAAACCACAAAAGGAAGATATCGTCATCCAGCTGGCCGGTGGCACCTATCAGTTCACCGAACCGCTCGACATCGACCAAAGTTTCAGCGGACGCGACGGACACACCGTCACCCTCCGTGCTGCCGAAGGCCAGACGCCCGTCTTCAGCGGCGGTCGCACCGTGACAGGTTGGCAGCGCGTCAACGGGAATCTTTGGAAAGCGCACCTCGACTGTCCCGTCAAACTGCGCAGTCTCCTCGTCAATGGCCGGCGTGCCGTGATGGCAGCAGCTCATAAGCGTTCGCAAGGTGCAGGCATTGAGAGCCGTTTTGAGATTACGGGCGAAGAACCTTGGGCTTTCGGTGCCGGACAAGGCGTGGATGGCATCAAGCTTGTAGCCGACCCCGAGTTGCACCTTTTCCGCAATCCCGAAGATGTGGAAATCGTGCAGGAAAAGACCTGGACCGAAAAAATCCTTTGTCCCCGCGAGTTCGACAAGTGGGGCGACACCATCATCGTACGTTTCCAGCAGCCGCTTGGCGCCATCCTCAACTCAATGGCATGGGCAGGCAAGATCGACTACAACAAGCTTTTCTATGTGCGCAATGCCTACGAACTGCTCGACGAACCTGGCGAGTTCTATTTCGACCGTGCTGCACAAACCCTCTTCTACTTCAGCCGTGGCGAGGATATGACCACTGCCGAAGTCATTGCACCGAGCAGCGAAGGCCTTTTGCGTCTGCATGGCGTTTCGAACGCCCGCCAGCTTGAGAACTTCCGTGTCGAGGGTGTGACCTTTGCCTATGACACCTGGAACCTGATGTCGCTCGAAGGCTCGCGTGGATTCGGTGGCATTCAGAGCCTCGGCTTGGCCTTCAAATACATTCCCGACGGCAACTGGCATCCCACCAAATACAACTCGTGCGACACGCCCGAAGGCTGCGTCGATGTCAAGAATGCCCGTGGCATTCAGATTACAGGCTGTCGTTTCGAGCACCTCGGTTGTGCCTCTGCCATCACGCTGATGAATGATGTGAGCGAGTCTTGTGTCACCGGTTGTTTCTTCAATGACATCTTCGGCAATGCTGTGACCATCGGGCATCCGCAGCATTACGAGATTGGCGATGGCGAGGGACGTTTTGCGCCGGGGGTCGAAGGGCTGTGCCATGACATCAACGTCACCAACAACTATATCCGCAACGTCAGCATCGACTTCCGACAGATCGAGGCCATCATCGGCTTCTTCTGCAACACCGTCCACATCGACCACAACGACATCCTCGGCTGTCCCTACGGTGCCATCGCCCTCGGTTGGTGGTGGGCCAATGCAAAAATCCCCGAGCCCAAGCTCTCGGGCAACAACACCATCAGCTTCAATCGTTTGGGCCAAAGCCACCAGCTGCTCTCCGACGGCGGCATCGTCTATATGCTCGGCCCACAGCCTGGCTCGGTGGTAGAAGGCAACTACCTCTTCAAGGGTCCGCGCTGCATCTATCCCGACGACGGTTCGTCGGGCTGGAAGATCCACGACAACGTGATCAACTCTGTCGGCCAACTTTGGTTCCACATCGACTCCGACCGCGACTACGACATCGAGACCTATCATAACTTCGTCAAGGCCAACAACACCGCCAACAGCGGACGCGGCACCACCATCACCGACACGCAGGTATTCCGCAACGTCGATTTCAACGACGAAGCCAAGGCCATCATGGATGCTTCGGGCATCGAAGACGCTTGGAAACATATCATCCCTGCCGAAGAGCTAGAGCTTGTTCGCATCTATCCCGATTTCGACATCAAGAGGTGGTGAGCCCCCTTTGCTCAGATACAGAGAGAGGAAGCCGAAAATTTTCGGCTTCCTCTCTCGTTGTCTAGATGGTCTAGAGATTCTAGAAATTCTAGATAATCTAGATAGCCCAGGCTCAATAGAATAGCCAATCCACAGCATCTTCGCTGCCACCAATGCCCACGTTGCGGGGCTTGACATCCGATTTGGTCAAGCCCAATACGAGGATATAACCTTCGGGGAGGATGAGCTTGTGGTGACCTGCCACGAAACTGTAGGTATGCACATTGGCCAAAGGAAGGGCAGCAAGCTTGATGGCATTCTGCAGCTGTGGTTCTGCCTGTCCGTATTCGTTGGCAGAAGCATCCGTTTCGAGTTTGGGGGCCTTGGCATAACGGCTCTGGTCGTCGCGGAAGTAGCCCACCAAAACCTTCAAGGGTTCCTTGGCTTCAAATTCCAACACAAAGCCTGCGTCCTCGACCTTCTCCCCTTGCAGCACCTGCTGCACGCGATTGCGTGGCTTCTGCGCTTCGAACGCAAGAGCTGTGAGTCCTTTCAATTCATCGGCCAAAGCCTCCACCTTATTGTCAGGCAGATTGGTGAAAAGCTGTGTACCTACATCGAGACGAACCCTCTTCTGGGAACTAAGCAACGTGTATTGCGCATCCTGGAATGGTTCGATCGAGGCAGCAGCCTCAGCAATCTTGCCTGCGGCCTTGTCTTTGAGCAACTGGATATTCGCCTTGAAAGCCTCCAATTCCTTCTCATAATGCGGCAGCATCTCGGCCCAAGTCTTGTTCTTGCCGTCATCGCCACCGATGGGAATGCGACGCTGGGCCGTCTGCATCGAATTGGCATAGAGATAATGACCCTTGGTGAGTTCCACCAGCTGGCGCCAATGCTTGAGACTCGTTTCGAGCAAGGGAACTGCCTGATCGAGATACGCGATACACTCCAATTCGGGTCCTGCCTTCAGCTTGTGGCTCCACTGGTAGTCGAGCACAAGTTTGGCTGCCTGTACCTTATAATACATGAATTGCGCGAACTCGCGATAGCAGGCCATGTCATTGCGCAGACGCAGGAACTCATCCTTGTTTTTAGTGATTCGTCCCTTGTCAGCTTTTAGGATGGCTGACAATGCAGCATCGCCATGATCGAGACACTGCTCCACGATATCGAGGGGATATTCTCCATTGGGCACATGAGGTGTTTCTGTCCACTCTTTTTCAACCCATTCGATGAGTTTTTCGCCCTCGGGTCCGCAGCTTTCGTAGAAACCGGGGTAGATGGTGTATTTGTAAGGATTGACGAGCTGGCTCATGAAGAGTCCCAAGAGCAATGTCTCGCGATTGCCCTCAGTGATGCCGAATCGGCGCAGCAATTTCGGTGCAATCTCGCCCGATGCTTCGTAAGCCTGACGAATATCATCGGCAACGTCGGTGGTTGTGCCATAGAAATCGGCGATGCGCTGGTCCCAGTAGGCGATTTCCTCGGTGCGGTCTCGTCCCTGCTTCCAGGCATAGCGTCCCCATTCGGCAAACCATAGCCAGTCGCGGTCAATCTGCATCTCGCGTTTGCCGTCACCGAGGTCGTCGGCAGTATAAGGATAATCCCAATACGATGCCTGCGGGAAAAGATGCAACGCATTGGCTCCATGCACCTGATGCATCGCACCCACGGTCTTCTGCACAAAGTCGGGCGAAGCCCAGCGCCAAGGCTCCAGGTTGGCGAGGATGTGGACGTTCTCGACATGTACCGAACCGAGTTCCGAAAGGTCCTTGTGAATCTTAGCCCAAGGGCCACGGGGCTGATAGGTGGTCAATGATTCGCCATTATACTTGTGCATCGTGTAGATGTTCTTGTAGATGGGCAAAGCCTGGTCCATCACCGCGCGGCAGTCCACATCATGGGCACGCAAAATAATCGGAGGCTGCTCCCTTTGGTCGCGTCCGGGAGAAGCATCGTTTCTCCCCAACTGCGCCAATCCGTCCTTCACTCCCGGTATGACAGTATTGATCATCCAGTCGAGTTTGCGATTGTTGCCGCTGATGGCTTCACCCAACGTGATGAGCAGACCCACGTTCGGATAGTCGTGCACAAAGGCAGCTATCGACTTGCGCGTATAGTCGGAAAGCAACGGGTCGATGGGACGATTGCGATCCTGCGTCTTGATGCCATAATGTTCGGCAAAAGGCTTCGAGACGATGATATTGTAGAACATCTGGATCACGTAGATGCCGCGTTTCTCGGCCTCGGTGGTGAGGAACGAGAAGATCTCGCGGTTCTTCGCAAACGTCTCATCATCGACCTCTACGGCAAAGGGATAGTCTTCCAGCTTCACCAACGAAGCGAAAGGATGGCCATTCCAAAGGTAAAGCGAGTTCATACGGTTCTCGACCATCATATCGAGGTATCGCAGCCACATCTCCTTGTCGTAGAACCATGGGAAGTTCTCGGGTGTATAAGGATATTCATAGACGGCACGACCCGGCAGGAACTGCGTCTTCTGCACACCAATACAAGGCCCGCGAAGCACCATCTCGGGCGCATCGGCAAAGTCGGCAGGGAACAAGAAGTTGCCTTTCGAGATATAGCTGTCGATGAGTTCGCGGCAGCCATAGAGCGTGCCCGTGGCATCGTTGCCGATTACCTGCGTCTCATTGCCCGAAGTCACGATGCGAAAACCCTCCTTGGGCAGGGAATCTGCTGGACTTGCCTGACTCAAGTTGATGACAAGATCTGCATCCTGTCCCACCACCAACTTGCATCCCCGCCTCTTGAGTTCGTTTCGCAACTGCTCTGCTCCGAACGTCATTCGGCTATTGGCATCGTCTGGCAGATTGATGGTCACACTCGGCCCTTTTGGCCCTCCGCAACTCACGAGCAAAGCCATGAGTGCAAGGAGTGGGAATAGTATCTGTTTCATTGCAGGCTTACGGTTATTGGTTCTCCCTGATATTCGACGTCTTTCGTGATAATATTCTTTCCATCCACGACCTTGATGACGAAATGGCGCTCGGACTTCATTCCCGTGAAACCACCCCTGCGTACTCCGAAGGTGAGGCTACGGTCCTGCTCATCCCACTGGAGCGGAATAATCGAGAATTGGCCCTTCTCGCAATCGTAGGTGATGCCATCGTCTTCGTAAAGGTCGAAGGTCGCATCCTTGCCAGGGATGACCTCGATGGTCAAAGTCTGATCGGGCAATTCATCGGAATACTGGATTACGGGGCTCTTGGGAACGATGCTTCCTCGACGCACGAAGACAGGTATTTCGTTCAAAGAGACATCACAGAGCAAATGTTGTCCACCTTCGTGCACATTGCCAACCGCATCCTGCCATTGGGCACCCGCTGGCAAATAGACATCCAGCTTCGAAGTCTCCGACAAAGGATGGGTCACCGGACAAACGAGGAATGCCGGGCCAAACATATATTCCGTCTTGCAGGCACGTGCCTCGACATCACGGGGGAAGTCAAAGGCAAGCATGCGTGCCATGGTATAGTTGTCGGAAGTCACCTTGGCTGCCATCGAATAGATATAGGGCAGCAGCTCGTAACGACGTTCTATGTTTCGAACCAAGGCGGCATAGTAGAAGTTCGAAGGGCTTGAAAGGTTTGAAAGGTTTGAAGGGTCACCATAATTCCATGGTTCGCGCGGGGTGTCGGTGCCATGACTGCGGAATACAGGAAGGTAAACCGCCCATTGGCACATACGCAAATAGAACTCACGGTAGGCAGGATCTTTGCAGCCCTCGGGGAATTCGCCTTTCCAGAACCATTGCATCCCAGTCGATGTGAAGAATGTGCCCGCATCGACCGTCCAATAGGGACAACCCGTGGCCATGAAGTTCAAGCCCATAGGTATCTGACGGCGTAAGGACTTCCATGAGGCGTAGGTGTCGCCGTTCCACGAGATGGTAGCATAACGCTGCTGGCCCGCAAAACTCGAACGGGTGAGGTTAACCACGCGCTTGCGGTCGGAAGTCCTGCGCTGGTTCTCATAGATACCTCGTGCATCGAAAAGGGAATAGAGCGAACTGCGCTCGGCTCCCATCACGGCATTCTGTGCCTCCAGATTCAGTTTCCAGCGGTCCTGATGGCTGTCCCATCCGTAACCTTCGGGCATCGGCTTCCAGTCGCCATCAGTGGGTTCGGTGCAGTCGCACCACCACGCATCGAAGCCCTTTCCATCGTGGAAGAATTCGCGGTTGGCCCACGTCCAGTAGTAGGCACGTGCCTCTTCGTCGAAGACATTGATGAACGAACGGTTGAGCATATATCCGCGCTCCTTGAAATCCTTCTCCTGCGGATTGCCCTGCGGATTGGGCCAGATGCTCACCATCAGACGTCCATGCAGCTGGTGCACGGTGTCGGCCAAAGCCTGCGGATCGGGATAATAGCGGGAATCCATCTTCATCATACCCCATCCCTCGGGCCAGTAGTTCCAGTCCTGCACAATCATATCGATGGGAATCTGGCGACTGCGGAACTGACGCATCGTCTCGATGATCTCAGCACTGCTGTGGTAACGCTCCTTCGACTGGATGTAGCCAAACAGATAGCGCGGCATCATCGGCGACTGTCCGGTGAGCGTACGCATACGGTTCACGACACGATCCATCGAAGCTCCCTTCATGAAATAATAATCCAATCCCTGGGCAGCCTCCAGTTCGACGAGTCCCTGGCTGTCGCTGTCGTCGAATCGCATACCGCAACCCGCATCGAAGAGCAGGCCGTAGCCCGAAGGGGTGGAGATTACGGGCACCATGGCCTTCAGGTTGTGCTGGCAAAGCCAAAGCTTCTGATCCTTGAGGTCGAGCAGGTCCTCCATGTGGGAGCCCCATCCATAGAGCGGCTCATCGGCAGGGAATGCGAACCGCACCTGCCAGCGCCACGAGGTGCCCGTCGTGTCGCGCTTCAACACGTCCATCACTACCTTCTCGCCATCGGCGGTCCGTTCGATTCGGCTTGACCTCGGGTCGTAGGTGATGTTTTCGAGGGCAATGTTCTCGCCCTGCTTGGGCATATCGTCACGTTCGGCGAGGAGCAGGTTGCCTTGCCTGTCGAAATAACTGATGGCACCCGTCTTTTCCTCCACGCGCACCTGCAGACTGTCGGAAGTGAGCACGAATGCCCCTTCCTGCTTCTCCAGTTTCACCTTGACAAGATGATTCAGGGCCTCGGGAAGCACGACGGTCGTCTTGTTGTCCACGAAGTAGCTGTTCTCCGACAAGCGCACACGCACGATGTCGGCCTCGGGAAACTCTACACGCAGCACACCTTGCTCAAGCGTGCATTCCAAAGTGGTGGTGTATCGGGTGCATGCCGCCAGCGACAAGAGCAATGCGCCACCGAGAATGATAGGGATGGTTTTCATTCGATTCGATAGATTTGGTAATAAAGACTCCCCAATCACAAGACCGGGGAGCCAACATATGAACGAAGATTACTTCGACTGTGGGATAGGATTCTGCACGAGGGCAGGATTGCTGTCGAGGTCGCCCTGCGGGATGAGGAAGAGGAAATCCTTGCGGGGCTTGAAGAGCGGTTCGGGAGAATCGAAGTAACTGAGCTTGTCGGCAAAGCCTTGGGCAAGTTTCTTGGCCGAAAGGTCGGCAAGCACGTCGCGACGCAGTTCGACAAAGAAGATCTTGCCTTCGCCCACGAACTCGAAGCGACGCTGGTTGAAGATCTCCTCGTCAATCTCAGCCTGGCTGCCGCTGAACGGAGCCAGTCCGGCACGCTGGCGCACCTGGTTGAGGCATTCGATGCCCGAGCCGGCATTAAGCTTGTTGGCAGCCTCGGCGTAGTTGAGGAGCACCTCAGCATAGCGCAGGATGGGGAAGTTGGCATTGGGGCGCTGCAACGAAGCATCGGTATGCTGGTCGAAATACTTGCAGTTGAAGACGCAGGTATGCTCGACGTTGCGGTCGTTGGTGATATAGGGCTCCCAGTGCAGGGTCGTGGGGTTGAAGGTGTGGGCAGTGCCGTCGTTCTCCTCGAAATAGGTCAGGAACACCTTAGCACGCTTGTCACCATTGGCAAGCATCTCGGTGTAGATGTAAGGCGAAACGCCCATGCGCGAATACTGGTAGCAGCCCATGTAGTTCGAATAGGTGCGACCCAGTCCGAAACGGATGTGCATGCCGTTGCTCTGGCTTGTTTCGGCGGAATACTGCAGTTCGAAGATCGACTCCTTGCAGTTCTTGGCACCACTCTCGTTGAACCAATAGAACTGATCGACGTAGTTGTCCATCAGGCCATACACGCCGCTGTCGATCACCTTCTTGCTGTAGTCGCGCGCCTGGGTGTAATACTCCGTCTCGTTGGCACTCTCGCCATGAGCGTCGGCCAAGCCTGCACGATGCAGATAGACCTCGCCAAGGGCAGCCTGTGCAGCGCCCTTCGAAGCACGCCACACTTCGTAGCCGCTTGTACCACGCACGGGAAGCAACGCCTCGGCCTGCTTGAGGTCAGCGATGATCTGGTCGTAGGTCTCGCTGTAGGTCGAACGTGCGATTTCGAGGTTATCTACGCCATTGGTATAGGTAAGCGGCAGGGCGAGGGCACCGAAGCAACGGGCCATCGAATAGAAGGCATAGCCGCGCAGGAAGTAGGCCTGGCCCTTGATGCGATTGCGCGACTCCTCGCTCATCTCCACGTTGTCGGCGCGTCCCAACACGATGTTAGCGCGGTTCACAGCCTCGTAGCAGGCAGCCCAGATGCGATGAACGCCATTCGAAGCCGAGGCATTCTGCACACCGTCCCACTTGTTGATGAGCTCCATATTATTTTTATTATAGGTGGGCACGCCCTGGTCAGTGAGCAGCTCGATCTGCGCCAGATAGAGCTGGCTATTGGCGTTGTACATGTTACGATAGCGGTTATAGACGCCTATCAGCGTAGCATCGATCTCCTCCTCTGTGTTGTAGAAGGATGATGGGTCGATGAAGGTGTAGCCCTGCTCGTCGAGGTCGCTGCAGCTGGTCAGCGACATGCCGCCCAGCATCGAGCCTGCCAACACTGCTCCTGCGATAATATATTTGATCGTTTTCATAATGATTTCTATAAGCCATTAATAATTAATCATGAACTTTCGAACCTTCGAACCATTCGAACTTTTCAAACCATTCGAACTTTTCGAACCATTCGAACCTTCAAACCTTTAGAACTTCGCATTGATGCCGAACTGGATGGTACGTGCGAATGGGTTCGACACGTCGCCGTTCTCCGGGTTGTAGCCTGTGTGGTTGGCCCAGGCGGCCACATTCTGGAAGTTCACGCTGAGGGTGAGGTCGCGGATGGCCTTCACCTTCATCAGCTTGCCGAAGTTGTAGCTGAGCTGGATGTTCTTCAGGAGGAAGTAGGCCCAGTCGCCATTGGTGCGGTCGCTGAGGAAGATGCCCTTGGCGCCAGCCGAAGGATGCTCGCCGCCGGGGTTGGTGGTGGGGTCGAACATGTCTTCCCATGCCTCAACGGTGGGAATACCGAGCGTGTTGCGCACGCCGTTATCTACCCAGAGGCTGTAGCTGCCGGTGTCCTGCATGCCGATGCGCCAGTTGCTCGACGTGCCCGTGCCGCGATAGCCGCTGAGCTCGGCACCAATGATCGAAGCATACTTGAAGGCACCCTGGCCATAGACGCTGAGCGAGAAGTCCTTGTAGCTAACGTTGAGGTTCAGACCGTAGAAGTGCTTGGGCTCGATCGAACCGATGCTGTGGCAGTCCTTCACGGTGATCTGTCCGTCGCCGTCGAAGTCCTCGTACATCTCCGAACCGATGTGTGCCGTACCCTTCACGCCGGGCACACGAGCCACGTAGTCGTCAAGCTGCTCCTGCGTCTTGATGATGCCCAGCGAATGGCGGGCATATACCGCATTGACGGGCTCGCCTACCTCGAGCGCCGAGACGATGCCGGTGGTCGAGGTGCCGTCGTTGATAATCTGGCGGGTCACGTCGCCGTAGAGTTCCTTCACCTCATTGGTGTTGAACGTGTAGTTGGCGCCAAGGCTCACCAGCCAATTCTTGCTCTTGTAGAGGTCGGCATTGACAGCCAGCTCGATGCCATGGTTGGCCACCTCGCCGATGTTACTCATCACCTCCTTGTATCCCGAGGTGGAAGGAATAGGCACCTGGTAGAGCAGGTCGGTGGTCGAACGGGTGTAATAGTCGAAGGTGAAGCCTACACGACCGTAGAGTTGCAGCTCCAATCCGGCATCGAACTGACGGGTGCGCTCCCACTTCAGTTTCGAATTGCCGACAGTCTCGTAATAGCCCGACAGGGCTCCTGTGCCATCGGTATAGTTGGCATCGCCGGTGCTCTTCATGAGCTTCGAGAGCGACAGGTAGTTGCCTATCTCCTGATTGCCGGTCACGCCCCACGAGGCACGCACCTTCAGGTTGGTGATGGCGTCATTATCCTTGAGGAAGTCCTCGTTGCTGACCCTCCAGCCGAGGCCCACCGAGGGGAAGGTGCCGAACTTGTTGTCGTCGCCGAAGCGCGACGAGCCGTCGAAGCGGACAGTGGCTGTGAGCAAGTACTTGTCGGCATAGTTGTAGGCAGCACGTGCTGTCCACGAGATGATGCGGTTGCTATAGTAGTCGCTGCTGGCCGTAAGGGTCTGCGGCAGCACGCCGCCGAAGTCGAAGGCCTGGAGCAGCATGTTGTCGAACTGGCCGCTCATTGCCGAAGTGTTGTACTTGTAGTCCTGCCAGGAATAGACGCCCGTCAGCGTCAGGTGGTGCTGGTCCCACTTGTTGGTGTAGGTGACAATATTGTCCATCAGCTTCGAGCGACTGCGTGCCCACAGGTGCTGGCCAGAGCCGGTCTCCACGGCGTTGCCTATCGACTTGGCATCCTGGTTGCCTGCCCAGTAGTAGCGGTTGATGTTCTTCACATCGTAGCCGATGTTGAGGCGATAGTTCAGGTGCTTGGTGAAATCAACCTGCAGGAAGAAGTCGCCCAGGAAGCGGACGCTCTTCTGGTTGTTGGTCTGGTTGGACATGGTGGCAAGCGGGTTGAACCAGTCGCCATGGTTCACGATGTTGTACGAACCATCGGCGTTATAAACGGGGTCGGTGGGCCATCCCCAACGGAAGATGTCGTTGGTCACGCTCATGTCGTTCGAGAGGTCGGAACCGATCCTGTTGGTGGTCGAAGTGGTGAGCTGCATGCTCGAACCGATGGTGATCCACTGGTTGAACTTATGCTGCAGGTTGTTGTGGAGCGAGAACTTCTCGTAGTCTGTTCCCTCAATCAGACCTTCCTGGTCGTAGTAGCCTGCCGAGAACATATAGTTGGTGCCGCCAGCCGAACCGTCGAAGGTCACGCCGTAGTCCTGCGTGAGCGACGACTTGCTGATCACCTCCTCCTGCCAGTTCACGTCGGTCACCGAGTAGCCGTTGGGGAAAGGATTGGTCGAGCCCTGGGCAGCGGCTGCCTTGGTCATATAGTTGATGAAGTCGTCACCCGTCACGGTGTCGAGCAGACGCGAGCGCATGTTCACCGCTGTGCTGGCATGTACGCTGAGATTCTTGCGGCCCTCCGAACCCTTCCTTGTCGTGATCATCACCACGCCGTTGGCACCACGCGAGCCGTAGATGGCGGTGGCCGAAGCATCCTTCAGGATTTCGATGGCCTCGATGTCGGCAGCATTGATGTCGTTGAGGTCACCATCGACCAGCGCAAAGCCATCGACCACGTAGAGCGGGTCATTGCCCGAATTGATCGAAGCCGTGCCACGGATACGCAGCGTAGGCGTCTCACCGGGGCGCAGGTTGTTGAAGACGGCCAGACCCGACGACTTGCCCTGCAGGGCTTCGAGCGGGTTGGCGGCAAGGGTCGAAGTGATGGCATCCGAACGGAGCGAAGTGGTCGAACCCGTCAGGTCCGACTTGCGCATCGTACCATAGCCCACCACTACCACGTCGTCGAGCAGTTCGGCATCCTCGGCGAGGGTGACCTGCACCGTCGGAGCGGCCTTGACGTTCTGGGTGGAATAGCCAATGAACGAGATTTCGAGTGTCGAGCCGGCATTGACCTTCAGCACAAACTTGCCGCTGGCGTCAGTGTTGACACCATTGGTCGTTCCGCGTTCGAGCACACTGGCACCCGCAATGGGGTCACCGTTCTCATCGATCACCGTACCATTGACGGTAATCTGCTGTGCCGGGGCTGCCGAGGCGGCTCCGGCTGGGTCTGCGGCATACGTAGAGGTAGGCATTGCCATCCCAACGATCGACAATGCCGCAGCTGCAACCAAAAAGAATTTTTTCATAGGTTTGTAATAGGGTGTGTTAGTTTTTCGGGGGCAAATATAATGGATTTTTTCTATTTTTCCAAATAATAATTACAAAATAGTATCACGAAATGCAAAAAGAAGTCAAATGCCATCAAATGCAATCTATTGCATGTCCGTGTCCTTCGACAAAATACCATAAAAAACTATAATAGGCGAAGCGTGAGCAAGCAGCGGCTTCCGTCGAAGAACGTATCGAGCACCTCGCCGAAGATATCGTCGGGCGAAGCAGCATCGAACAGCGTCATCGACGACTTCAGCTTCATGCTATCTACCTCCCATCCCATCAGCACATCGGCAGGTTCGCCTGCCTGCTCAAGCACAGCTTCGGTGATTTCGCGCAGACGGGGTCCCAGCACCTCATGCGCCAGGTACGCCTTTGCTTCTGCCAGGCCGCTGATACCGTAAAGATAAGAATTGGGGCTATGTCCCAGGCCTCGCATCTGCGGGAAGATGTACCAGATCCAATGTCCCCGCTTCTGCCCTGCCCGCATTTCGGCTAAGGCTTGATTGTAGTCGCCACAAGGCTCCGTATCCTGTGCCTCAACAAATCGTTCCAAGTTAAATTTGTCTTCCATGTATTCGACGTCAATTGTTATTTGTTAATAGATGAACGGTGCAAATATAGGAAAAATATCTGTATCTTCGCCTTATCGGGTGAAAAAACTGCAATATTTCCCACGTTTTGTGCCATTTCGGTACAAAAACATACACAAAGTATCACGTTTTTTTGTAATCATTATTTCCATAAACAAAACGAAAGTGGGACACTATAGATGCCACACCTTCGGCAAGAAAAGTGGAGAGAGAAAGGGCCGACGTGTTTAATGCTTTATCAGTCACCCACAAAATGATTGCATTTTCCTGTAATAGATACCAATCAGTGTACTTTGCAATTTGGAACATTATTGAGCACTTTTTAGCATATAAAGCACTCTCTGAATTATAAATGCCCTTCTTCAAATAACGGCATAACCAATCTTTGCGCAAATTGGTTATACTCCATTCGAAGGATGACCAATCTTGGCAGAAAATGGTCATGCATCAACCGGAACAAGCATTATCTCGGCCGTCAGAGTGCTATTTCCAATCGCAGCATAACCAATCTGAGCACAAAAAGGGTATGCTCCGATCGAAGGATGACCAATCTTGACCAGAATTGGTCATACGACAATCAGAGTATAACCAATCCATGACAAAAATGGTCATGAAGCAAACGTTGGATGCTCAATCTTGGCAGAAAATGGTCTTGCCGCAATCGGAACAAGCATTATCTCGGCCGTCAGAGTGTTATTTCCAATCGCAGCATAACCAATCTGCGCACAAAAAGGGTATGCTCCGATTGAAGGATGACCAATCTTGGCCAAGATTGGTCATCCTTCAATTACAGTTTGAAATAACATGTAGCAAAGCGTTCCTTAGCCGAAACGATATTGTTGGCATCGAGTCCGATACGCACAGCATAAAAATGCCCGCACGTCCTTCGACATGCGGGCAAAACAGGAACAATCCAACAATTGTTATTTGATCTTCTTCTCTCCCTTTTGGATGAAGACGCCACGAGCATTATTGGTATCAACACGACGGCCGTAGATGTCGTATGCAGGAGCCTCAATACTTTCGGTGCGGATGGTCTCGATGTTGTCGGGACCTTCCACGCTGAAGGTGATGGTGCTCATCTCGGTGTCGCCCGAAGTGTAGGAGGCGATGACGCCGGCAGTGTGCTCACCCGTAGTGAGGCCCTCAAAGTAGTACTGCTTGTCGTCGGTCTGTTCAACCAATTCGCCATCGAGATATACTTTGTAGGCACCGTCGAGACTTGGAGCCTGACGACGACCCTGGGCCTTGCGTTGTGGTGCAGCTGCGGGGAAGCCCTCGGGCAGACCAATGGCGACATCGTCGATCATGAAGATGTAGTTGCCATCAATCTGACGGATGGTCACGTACTGTGCATCGGCTGGGATGTCAAATACATAGCGTGTCCAATAGCTGTTCACCTTAAACTCTTCGCTGGCAATCTCCCAACTATAGACGGGCACGTACTCCAACCACTGGTAGCTGGCCGTATCGGTGTAGTCAGTCGAAGTGGTGTAACCTACCATGAAGGTCTCCGTCTGGTAGCCATAGCCCTTGGCATAGAAGCCGAACTTGAAGTCCTCGTCGAAGAAGAGACGTGGTGAAACGAGCCAGTTCTGGTCGGTCGAGTTAGCCCATGAGGTAAGCATCTGCTGACCTGAGTTGGCGCCGAAGTAATAACTGTAGCTGCTTTGGTTGCCGGTTGCCTTGCTGAGGTTGAACACCAGGTAAGCGAACGATCCTCCACGGTTCGGATATTCGAGGTCGTTCATGTAGCCGGTGCCTTCCGAAGGATCATCGAAGTCGAGGTACTGCCAGCCCAGTTCGCCGGGCGAATTGATGGCAAAAGCCTCGTGATCCTCGAAGCCGTCGAACATCTGGTCGGCGAAGTTCCAGATGAAGAGGCGGTTACCGAGGTCGGTCTCGTCGTCGTTGATCACCTTAAGGCCGAATGGTGTCACCTGTGTCTCGGTAAGCTGACGTTCGATGGTGTAGCTGTCCTCGATGTCGAGTTTCACTGTCTCGAAGATCTGACCAAAGCCCTTGAGGTTAACATAAAGGTCATAGTTGGCCTTCCAAACGTTCTCGAAGGTCACCTCGCCGTTGGCATCGGCATAGTCACCATAGGCATGGACGCCACCACCATTAACGATCTGTACCCAAGCGCCCTCTGCCTCGTTGGTCGGGGTGTTGGTGGTAAGTTTCACAGTCACCTTGGTGTGCATCTTCCAGCCAATGCTGTCGCTGAAGACGAAGTTGCTGGTCAAGCCATCGGTGTAGTGGCAGCGCACGGCATACTCGTAGGTACCCATCGGGAGGTCGGCAATGCCCTCATCGGTGTAGGTGCGTGCCTTAACGCTGTCGAGCAACTGGGTCCAAGTCTCGGGCTGAGCAACTGTAGTTGGGGTCAGACGATAGAGGTCGAACCAGGTGCGGTCGCCGATAGCATTACGCCTTACGCTGGGTTCAGCAGGACTGATAGCCTTGACGAGCTTATGACACTCGATTGAACCAAGTTCATTATTAATTGTTAATTGTTCATTGTCAATTGATGTCTGCTCATCCTGCTCGGTGCGATGGAACTTGGCCTTGACAGCATTCTCCTCGGTATCGAATGGAGCGACGGTGGCACGGAACATGAAGTTGTAACGATAGCCGGCACTTTCGATATAGAAGAACTGACCCGAAGTGTAGTCGCCAGTATAGCAACTTACGCCTTCAACGAACGGATAGCTGTCGTTAGGCTCGCTGGCACCAAGACCTACGAAGCCATAGTAGGCAACGCAAATATAAGCACCACGTGGAGCCTCGACCGGCTGGTCGAAAGTCATAGTGTTCCATGCGCCCTGGGTTACGCTGACGTACTTCGAAGCAAGGACGTTCTGGGTAGACTGGCCATTCTCGTCGAGGTCGAAGGCATAAACAGTCACGCCATAGATGGTCTGACCTGTCTCGCTCAAATAGAACTGGGCACCACGATAGAGACCTGGAGTACGGAATACGTTGCCGAAGACAGCATACGAAGAAGACTGGGAGGTGCCGAACGAGGTGTAGAACAAATTGGCATCATAACGCAAAACCATATCGTCGTTCACAGGGTTGCTCCAGGTGATTTCGGGCACGCCAGCCTCGTTGAGCTGAGCGGTGATCTGTGCAGGAGCAAGGATCTTGTCGTCAAGAGTGATGGCGCCAAGGTCAGTATCGGCAACCATAGGCTGAACTGCCTGATAAGGCTGCAGACGGTTACTGGTGATACTAAGATTGTAGTTCTCGCTGGCCATGATGCCTGCGATGCTGAACTTGCCTTCTGCGTCAGTGCTGCCGGCATATTCATTGTAGCCTTCGAGTGTTACCTGAGCGCCGCTGACAGGATCACCAACCTTATCGATGACGGTTCCCGAAAGCGTATAGGTGGGCAGTGCGGATATAGCAATGTCAAGTGTGGTCTGCTCAAATTCGGTGATGGTGGCTACGCCTTGGGCATTCTCGTAGCCCAAGCGCTCTACCTTCACAGTGACAGCGCCCGAAGGAACATAGCGGAATGTATAGACACCCGTTTCAGGATCGGTATTGCTCTGCTGCTCGGTACCATCTGATGCGGTGAGGGTAACAAGAGCCAATGGGATAATAGCTCCAGTGGCGGCATCGGTGACTTTGCCGGTAAGTGAACCGTCGTGGTCCTCCTCGATGGTGGCATTGGCGATGCTGAGCTGCCAGTTTTGATAGAAGCTGCGGGCGAAGAATCCGATATGGTACTCACCTTCCTCGCTGAGGACTGGAAGGTTGGTACGAAGTCGGATGGCTGTGGTGGAAGCGAAGTCGAACTGGTCGATGGAATCCTGATCCATCCAGTCGTTCGACTTGCCCATCGAGATGGCAAGGCATTCGGGTGAGCTACCGTAGGAACGAGCATCGAACGAGAGTTTGTAATGCTTGTTGGCCTCGAACTTGATGGCAGGCGAGATGAGCCAGTCGGCACCAGCCAAACCATAATAATAACTATAGCCTACGTAAGCGCCAGGATAGAGGGCATTGTAGGTATATTGTCCGGTAGGTTGCCAACCGATTTCGTCGCCGTTGTTGTCATAGACGGTCCAGAGCGGGAACTCTTCCTCGCTGAAGGTGAAGGTATGAGGCAGCAATACTGCAGGACCACCGATCACGGGATTCGAAGTTACAGGAGCACTCTCTCCGTCGGGAGTAACAGCAATGACAGTATAACTGTAGTTGGCTAAAGAGGCAGGAGTATCGGTGAAGGAAGTCTCCTTGAAGTCATTGTAAAGGGTCTGACCATCAGAACGCACTACGCGGTAGCTAAGGTTCTCGAGGTCAATCCAACCGCCATAGATACCTGTCGCAGGTGCTGTCCAAGAGACGGTGATTTTGTGCTCGGCACTATCATCAGCCGTGGCTGTGAGATCAGCGACTGCCATTGGGGTATCGTGTCCGATGAATGCACTTACTGCCTTGCGATCGCCAGGACCTGCCTCGTTGAAGCACTGTACGCGATAACTGTAGAAACGGCTCTCAGGTACTTCATCCACCAGACTCAGATGTTCGCCAGGAGCAACACCCGTAAAGATCTTGATTTCCTCACCATCGCGATAGACAACTACCGAGTCGATGCTTATGAGTGTACCACCACGTCCGAAGGTCGTAGTTGGGTTGTTCCACTCAATGGTGGCTTGCAGAGCACCATTCTCACCAGGAGTAACAGTAAGATCTGTAACCTTGTTGGGAGCCGAAGCCTCAGCAATCTGGAAAGGAATGTAAAGACCTTCGAACTGAGAAGCAAGCTTGTTATTTTCAACCAACTCGGTTTTACCTGTAGTGATATCTACCTTCAAGAGCATAGTATAACCAGCACTTGGATAGGGATATGTGTACATATAAAGGTACCACTGTCCGCGATCCTCGTCGTAGAAGAAGTTGTTGTGCGGATACTGCAGAGCTGTGCCAGAATAAGTAGTCACTTCGCCAATGTAGCTCAGCTTGGAGACGAAGTTACAAACACCCGTATTGGGATTGACCTTATAGACCTTGCCCCAATAGCTTACGCCGTAGATATCGCCGTCATAGGTGATGGCGAGAGATTTCAGTGTGTTATTGAACGAAGAGTTCTCCTCCGAATCGGGCACATCGAAGACGAAGATACATTCGTTCTTGACATCGCCTGTCTCAAGATCGACCGAAACAAGACCATTGCCTCCATTGAGTCCGTTGAGGGCATACATCTTCTGGTCGGCATAGCTCCAAGTCATACAAGCGAACATCGGGCCCGAACGTGCACGTCCATAGTCAGCAATGAGCGTTACGTCGCCCGTCTCAGGGTCTAATGTGTTGAAAGTGCCGGAATCGTAACCATAGTCCGTTTGGTAATAGTCCATGTAGTACCAGAGACCATCGTGGAAGACCGCACTGCCAAGCGAGTTGTTGTAGGTCAACTCACGGCTAACAGTGATGTTAGTGGGGTCACTGAGGGCGAAGGATGCCAGACCTCGACGTGAGGTCTCGCCGTTCTGTGCTGCCCATGTGTCGGAATCGAGCCAACCATAGGCTGTGGGCACGTCTTCACTCTGGGCAAAGACAGAAGTCGTTGCCACTGCGAGAAGAGATGCCAGAAACAGGTGTTTGGAATTCTTCATAAATTTAACTTTAAATTTAATAATGTATAGGATGAATTTCTATGCGCAAATATAAACATTTTTCTCAAAACTTCAATACTCTTGCGCCATTCATTCTCACAAAAAGCCCCTTTGTTAGCGTTTGTCTATGATAAAAATCCCAAATTTGTACGATTTTCCACCATTATTGTAAGAAATTATCCGTATCTTTGCAGCGACGAATCCAATTTATTTTTTCAAATATGAAGAAGTTCCTTTTGACCACGCTTCTCGCCATCTTGTCACTCGCGCTCTATGCTATTCCCGCTTATCGGGGCACCGTGAAGCGCACACAACCCGATGGCACGACCCTGCATATCCTGGTGCAGGGCGACGAACATCGTCATCTCATCACTACGACCGACGGACGTCCTCTCAAGCAGGACAAGGACGGTTGGCTACGCTATGCACAACTCTCCGAAGGTCGCATCGAGTGCATCCCTTCATCACCAGCTGCTCACGATGCCGACATGCGTTCGGACGAGGAAAAAGCCTTCCTCTGCAAATATGCCGCTTTTGGACTGAAAGATTTTGCTCCCGTCAGTCGTGCACCTCAGCGCATTGCCGAGCCTGGTGACATGCAAATAGGTTCCTTCCCCACCAAGGGACAGGTCCGCAGTCTCATCATACTAGCTGAATTCTCCGACGTAAAGTTCACAAACGACGTCGAGTACTTCCAGCGAATTATGAACGAAGAGGGTTGCACCCTTTCAACCCCCTATGGTTCGGCACGCGATTATTTCAGAGACCAATCAATGGGACAATTCAGCCCTGTCTTCGATGTAGTTGGCCCCGTTTCGCTTAACCAAACCATGGCATACTATGGAGGCAATAACTTCATTGGCGACGACCAACACCCCGAATTGATGATTCGCGATGCCTGCGTGAAGGCGGATACCAACCTCGACATCGACTTCTCGCAGTATGACTACGACGAAGACGGCAAGGTCGATATGGTCTTTGTACTCTATGCCGGCTATGGAGAAAACTATGGTGCTTCGGAAGACTGCATCTGGCCACACAAGTATGAGTTGTCTCAGTCTGGCATCAAACTCACCCTTGACGACAAGGTCATCGATACGTATGCCTGCGCTTGCGAAATCTACGGAAATACGGGCGTCGAACCCACTGGTATCGGCACCTTCTGCCACGAGTTTGGACACGTGCTCGGCCTTGCCGACCACTACAACACCACCAATGCCACTCAGATGATGATCGGAGTTTACGACATCATGGACTATGGATGCTACAACGATTCGACCCGTACCCCCGCCGCCTACAACGCCCTCGAACGCTATTCGCTGGGGTGGATGGACCTCAACGAAATAAAGGAGCCCGCTCTCGACATGCACCTCGAAGACATCAAACTGAGCAACTACGCCTATAAACTGCAGTCACCTAATGCTGACGAATATTTCCTCCTTGAGACTCGCCTGAAAACGGGGTGGGACAGTTTCATCCCCAGCCAAGGTATGATGATTACTCACGTCGATTACCTGCGGACGGCATGGCTACAGAACATCGTCAACGACGGCGAACATCCTCGCTTCTGCATTGTCCCCGCCGACAACGACCGCTCGTATAGCTCCGACCGATTCGACCTCTATCCACAAACCAGCAGTTCGTGGTACAGGCCCAAAAACTATGCATTCACGGGCAGTTCGGTACCAGCAGCTGTGACCTGGGACGGTCAGTGGATCGACCGCGATGTCACCAACATCAAACTGGGTAACGACAGTGTGGTGACTTTCGACTTCCGCAGCGAATCGGTGGGAACGCCCACGGCTCTTGAAGCTACCGACCTCCATAGCAATGCCTTCACAGCTCACTGGACCGAAGCCATACAAGCCACCTCGTATTCGCTCAATATATTCCGCTACGACACTTTGGCTACTCTCCCCGTATCGCTGTATGAGGATTTCGAGAAGTTCAGCGCTGGCAGTTACGAGAACCCTGACGTGACTGAACTCAGTGCCAAGATGGATGAATACACCCTGACCCCAGGTTGGACAGGAGAACGAATCTGTCAGGCTGGCGGATGGGTGCGCGTAGGTGCCCCCAATGCCACTGGTTCCATTACAACTCCTGCCCTCGACATGACGGCTTCGGGCGGACGCTTCACCCTGATCATCAACGCACGAAGCTACAGCGGCAAACAGCCTGTCCTAACCATCACGGCAGGCTCATGTAGCGCCAAGCATCGTATCTCGGCCTCAGCCAAGGAGTATCTCTACGTCTTCCATAGCGGCACCGATGCCACCCAAGTGACCTTATCGATCAACAAGGAACGCCTTTACATCGACGAACTCATCATCAAGCGCGGTGATGCGACATCAGAGTATCCCGATGCCTCCATCATCGAAGTAACCCCAGTTGACACCAACACCTACGATGACATTGCTGCCGACTATGCCTTCGAGCGTATCGGCATCGACACCATCACCGACATCCTTGAAACCAGTTACACCGTGAAAGGTCTCGACACCGACCACCGCTATGGGTACACGGTCATCGCCTGGAACGGAACTGCGCAGTCAGATGAGTCGAACGAAGCTTTCGTTGAACTGCTCAGTTCGATGCCTCTGATGGGAATTGAAGAGATTCATCCTGACAAACCTACCATCAAGGACGAACAATCCATTCTCTACAACCTTCAAGGACAAAAAATCAGTCGACCCGAAGCAGGACGACTGTATATCAGAAATGGAAAGATTTCAATTAACAATTAACAATTAACAATTAATAATTAATAATTTACAATTGATTCTCTTTCCTTATCGAACAATGACCTTTTGAGTGCGACGTACACCGTCGTTTCCGGTTTCGACCCTCAGATAGATGCCTTGGCGAAGTTTGCCCATCGTGGAGACCGAGCCGAGGCATTTTCCGTCGAGGGTGTAGATACGTTTGTCATCATAAGCAGACTGTCTGTCAGCTCGAACCTCTTCGATGGCACTGAATCCTCTTAGCTCGCCGAGATTCACCTTGTCGGCATTCACAATCACACCATTCTTGTTGAGCAGCAGTACGGCAAGCTCGCAGTTCTCACGCACGAGGATTGAAGTAGGAATGCTATCAAGAATGTAGTCGCAATAGGTGACAGCACCAGCGGTAATCGTTGCATCGTAGATGTCCTTGATACCGTTGTAGGTGCCGTAGATGGCTCGAGCCACATCGGGATAGGTCATCTCCGTGTCGGGTACAGAGCCAGGCAGATCGGTGAAACGGCCCATGCCAGCCACACCGCTATAATAATTGCTCTGATAATAGCCATAGCCCTCGCCATGTACGGCATTTTCGATCAACACGTAGAGCTGGCGGTAGTCGGCACCCGTCTCGTTGCTGGTGAAAAGTGTGCTGGTGTGGGTGGTTATCTGATCAAGCTCGGCATCATATTCTGCAGTGAGCACGATGCCGGCCTTGGGCTTGGCTTCCTGCTTTGCCTGATTGTAATAATAGGGAATGTTTGCCGGATCGCCCGTGTATTTCTTCTGGCGGTTGACGGTGCAATGTGGATAGCCCGTCATGCCGAGATTGCTGTAGAGAAGATCGAGATAGATGGTAGGATCAAGCTGCATGGCATCTGGCCAGTTGCTGCTGCCGCAATGGACTGCAATGCCGATGTAGTCGTCGGGATGCTCCTCGCGCATCTGCTCCATGGCCACGATACCGCGCACACAGTAGCCGCACCACGTGCCGGTGATCTCCTCCGCCACCACCTTATGGGCAATGAAGCAGACCTTGCCTTCGAGGCTGGCCTGGTCGCCCTCGGCTTCGGCAACGAGCCGGTAATCGGTACGCGTATTGCGGTCGATACAGATAGGCTCACTCAGCGTGAAATCGGCCGCTTCGCCCTCCTTTAGGCTGCGATCGAAGGTCTCGGTCACAGTCTGTTCGCCCAAGGTCAACGTGACGGTGAACGACGAGATGGCCTTCTTGGCTGTAACGGTGCCGCCGATGTTCACGTAGCCATAGCGCGTCACCACACCGTCCTCCAATTCGCTGCTGAGCATAATGCAAGCAGGCACGCCGGCAAAAATGTCGTCGACATAAAGCATCGAGCGGTCCTTGGTCGTGTTGACGAAAGCCACCCAAATGGTCTTGCCCACATAGTCGACGAGCGAGACTTCATGTTCGGTCCAGGTCACGTTCTCCTTCGAGACGCTGAAGACGGGATCGGTGGTGAAGTCGGCTACCGTGTTGCCTGTGGTCGAAAGGAGAACCTTGTAGCCATCGCGATAGTCGGCATCGGTGGCACGGGCACGCCAGGTGAGTACGGCCGCAGCATCCTTTACCTCGAAGGGAGTGGTGACCATCCAGTCGTTGCTGGTGCCTGCCTTCTTGTACCATGAGGTCGAAGCAGCTACCGCATTGTCATCCTCCCCTTCGGTCACGCAGATCCAGGGCGTGCCGACCGCGAAACCAAGATTCGCCATATCGACCGATGGTTCGTTGCTATCTACGTCGTAGAGGGCAAATTCCGAAGGGATGCCCTGGGTGAAATGTTCTACAAGGTAGGCGTCTTGTGCCTGTACGCCCAGGCAGCCTGCGGCAGCGAGGGCAAACGTCGATAAGAGATGTTTCGATGAAAGATTCATATCTGTTACGATAATTTGTGTAAATCAAAAAATGTGCTGCAAAAATACACATATTATATAATATAGACAAATGCATAGGGGCAAAAATGTGCACCTGTCAGCATTTGTCTATGTATATTTCAAGTCCTTTTTCAAAGATTTCGCAGAAAATCGTCCAATTTCTCGTCCGACTTGAGATTCAGTTTCTTGCGCAGGCGATAGCGTGCCGTGTTGACCGAATCGGGAGTGACGCTGAGCTGCTGGGCAATCTCCTTCGCCCTCATTCCGATGCTGATGTAGGTGCACAGGCGAAGGTCATTCTCCGTCAAGTCGGGGTTGATCTCCTTGAGCCGGGCAAAAAAACCCGGGCGAAGTTGCAGGAAGCGCTCTTCGGCACGACTTCGGTCGCCATCGTCGGCAATGCCGCTCTTGACCAGCGCGCCCACCGCTTCCTGCTGCAGCACATTGCGCAATTCGCTGTTCTCGGCCTCACGCTGCTTGCGCTTACGATAGTAGTGCGAAAGCATGACTATTGCCAGGGCAACAACAAGTACGAGTAGCGCGACGATGCCCCAGGTGCGATGACGCTCCCGACGTGCCTCCTCGGTGAGTCGTTCGATGATGGCGTACTGCTGGCGCTGGATGTCGGCACGCGCCTTCTGGCGCAGTTCCTGCGTCTCGGCGATGATGTGCTGCTGACTCTCTTGTGCGCGGATGTACTGTTTCAGATAACGCAATTCCTCGGTCTGATTGCCCAACTGCTCGTAAGTTTCGGAGATGATTCGATAGATGGCAGCTGCATTGTATCGGCTCAGTGACGGGCCACACAGACGTTCTACTTCGGTGAGCGTGGCCAATGCCTTGGCGTAGTTCTGCGCCTGGTAGTCGAGCAGGGCATCGTTGACCAGCAGAAACGCCCGCAACAAATGGTTTTCGGGCTGATAGCGTTCGATGGACTGCAGTCCGAGGCTGACCCAATGACGTGCACTGTCGGGCTGACTTCGCTCGATGAAAATATTGGCCAGGTTGGTGTAGGCCTGTGCCACGATGGTTACCTCAGTGCTGTCTTCGGCTATTGCCTTGAGATAGAGATTGGCAGCTTCATCATCGTCTTCCGAAAGCAGGGCCTTGAAGAAATACACCTTACTCAACGGATAACCCGAACTGCCGAAATAAGATTGACTCTTGTCGATGGCATTCATCGCATCGTCAACCTCATTGATGTCGCGATAGATGAGAGCATAGAGATGATAGGCATTGCCCAGCATGATGTTGTCGCCCGCTTGCTCGAGGCCGGGTATCACCACGTCGGTGAGCAGTTGCCAGGCTTCGGTGAGGCGATTGGTGCGCTGGTAGTTTCCCGCCAATTGATAGGCGATGCGCAAGCGGTCGTAGCCTGTGTTGCCTGCCAGGCTTAGAGCCCTTTCGAGTTTCGTGATGCTAGTGTCGGACTCCATCGTAAATTGATGGCATTTCACCTCCCAATAGAGGAGGCGGGCTTGCAGCCTCCGATCGGGATGCTGAGCGCAGATGCTGTCGAGCAGGAAGATGCTGCCGGCTTGCGCTTCACCCAGCTGGTGCTGCTGGTCGAGGCTGTCGAGCCAGGCGGCAATGCTGTCGAACGAAGGGGCGATGGGTTCGAAATAATAGTGATAGGACCATACGGCATAGTTCGGTCCCACCATCGTCCAGAAGACGAACAGCACGACCGATCTAGAGAGAAAAGTTATTTTATCGATAGTACGCATGTGTTAGAATCCTTCGATAGCACCGGCATCGACTGGGAGGGTAACGCCATTGACGTACCTGCCAGCCTCGGAGCAGAGGTAGAGGGCGGCGTTGCCGATGTCGTCGGGATGGCCGAAGGTGTGGGTGGGGATGCGGCTGAGGATCTTGTTGCGGCGAGGCTCGTCGGTGTCGATGGCCTTGTGGAGCATCGGTGTGTCGATCCAGCCTGGGGCAATGGTGTTCACGCGGATGCCATCGCGGCTGTAGTCGGCGATGAGGGCGCGCTGGATGCCGAGCACGGCGCTCTTGGCAGTGGTGTAGGCCACAACCTTCTCCATACCCATGAACGCCGACATCGACGAGATGAGGATGATGCAGCCACGACGGCGGGGCACCATACGACGCAGCACTTCGCGACTCAGGGCAAAGACGCTGAGGACGTGGGTATCGATGACGCCGAGATACTCTTCGTCGGTGACGTCGAGAGCGGGCTTCTTGAGGTGGATACCTGCACCATTCACGAGGATGTCGATGGGACCGACGTTCTCCTCGATGTCGGCCACAAGAGCGGGCATGGCAGCCTTGTCGGTGACGTCGAAGGCACGATAGGTGCACTGTTCGCCCAGCTGCTGCTGAGCTTCGCGCAGTTTCTCTTCACGACGGCCAACGATGACCACTTTGGCGCCAGCCTGCACAAAGATGCGGGCGATGCCGAGGCCAAGGCCTGTGCCGCCGCCTGTGATGACGGCCACCTGGCCGTCGAGGTTGAATTGATCTAACATATCTTTTATTTTTACATAATACCGAATTTCGCAAAGGCTTCGACCGTGCTCATGCCGGCACGGATGGCCTGGGCGACGAGTTGCTCGCCGCGCGCTTTCTCGATAGCGCCTTCGAAGGCATCGACTACGGCTTCGGAAGGGATGATGAGCACACCGTCGAGGTCGCCGAACACCACGTCGCCTGGATTGACGCGCACACCGCTGAATTCGATGGGTGTGCGATAGTCCATCACCTTGCCACGTGGCCCCTGGTCCTGCGCATAGCCTCCCATCGAGAAGGTGGGGAAGTTGAGACGAAGGATCTCGTTGGTGTCGCGCGAATAGCCATCGACCACGGCACCGGCAGCTCCACAATGGATGGCGCGCGTGCTCATCAGACCACCCCACAACGCATAGCGTGGTGACGAACCCGTGCAGATATAGACCTCGCCTGGTTGCAGCGAGTCGAGCGCTTCGAACATGATGCCGAAGGGCTTGCGCATGATGGGGTTGCGGGTCTCTTCGCCGAGCTTCTCGTTGAAGGCGTCAGCTTCGAGCACGGGCATGGCACGTCCGACGACGACCATGTCCTGTCGTACGGGCTTGATTTGGGGAGAAATGAACTGATGCTGGTAGCCCATCTTGTCGAGGATATCGCCGACGAGGGCGGGGAAGAGTTCTTTGCGGGCGATGCTGAAAAGTTCGGCATCATCTTTCCAGAGTTTCATAGCGGATGTGTGTTTAATTTTGGGGCAAATATACGATTTTTTTCGATGTCATGGTCTATTTTTGCACAAAAAAGAAGAAAATGGGATTCAAAATTTTGTTTTTCGCGAAAAAACTCTATCTTTGCCGCAAATAATTCTTCCCGCCATGCGCCATCACACACATCTTCGCAGCACACTCCTCACGTTGCTTGTCACCGCGTTCTGCTGGACTTCCGTTTTCGGACAAAACCATATTCCCACCATCGACGAAGTGGGTCCTGCCGTGATGCCCGACACCATCGCTCCCATCGTTGCCCCCTTCGACATGCCGCAACTGCAACGGCCCACGTTTCCCGACTACCGGCTCCCCATCACCAAGATGGGTGCCAAGGAGGGACGCTTTGTGCGCCAGCAGATACAGGCTGCCATCAATGCCGTGGCTGAACGCGGCGGCGGCACCGTGGTCATCCCCAAGGGCAACTGGCATACGGGGCGCATCGAACTCCGCTCGAACGTCTGCCTGCACGTCGAGGAAGGTGCCAACGTCTATTTCAGCGGCGAGATCAAGGACTATCTGCCCGTGGTATTTACGCGCAGCGCGGGCATCGAAGCCATGTCGATGGGCGCCATGATCTATGCCAACGGGCAACGCAACATCGGCGTGACGGGCACGGGACACCTCATCGGCCCGGGACGTGACTGCGAACTCTGGCGACGCAACCCCGAATATGGGTCGTTCGACAGCCGCGTCAACTACGACCTCCCTCCCGCCGAACGCATCTACGACGGGCACGACACGACCTCGGTCTATCTGCCCACGTTCATCGGCCCCATCAATTGCAGCAATGTGCTCATCGAGGGCGTCGACCTCTCGCAATGCGTCTTCTGGAACATCGTGCCCACCTACTGCGATTCGGTCATCATCCGTGGCACCAAGGTGCACAGCGTCGGTCTGCCCATGGGCGACGGCATGGACATCGAGTCGTGCCGCAACGTGCTGATGGAATACAATTTCCTGGAGACGGGCGACGACAACTTCACCATCAAGGCAGGACGTGGCATCGACGGACTGCGTGTGAATCGTCCCAGCGAGAACCTCGTCATCCGTCGCAACCTCACTGCCATCGGCCATGGCGGCGTGACCTGCGGTTCGGAGACGGCTGGCATGATACGCGACGTCTATGTGTGCGACAATGTCTTCGCGGGCACCAATGTGGGCTTCCGCTTCAAGACGCGTCGTCCGCGTGGCGGAGGCGGCGAAAACCTCTACTACGAACGCAACCGGATACGAGCCGCCAAGGAAGCCATCAGCTTCGACATGCTCGGTTCAGCGATGTATGTGGGCGGCCTCTCGGCACGTGTGCCGATGGAGATCGATCGGTTCACGCCAACGTTCCGCAACGTCTTCATCCGTGACCTCATCATCGAGGACGGCACCTGGTTCCTGCGCGTTGCAGGCATCCCCGAATCACCGGCACGGAATGTCACCATCGAACACGTCACGGCTCATACCCAACGGCTTATGCAGCTCCACGACCTCAATATGCTGACGCTGCGCGATGCCCAGCTCTCGGCAGGCTCCAACCTGATTGACGTCTCGCAAGTGCGGAATCTCTACCTCGAAAACGTCTCGTTCGACGTACCTGAAGGGAAGGTCGATTGGCAAATCGAGCCTGATGAAAATGAAAATCTCTATGTCGATGGAAAGAGCATTTTCGAATCTTTTTGATTCATAAATGTCAGACTGAGACGACAATTCGTGTTAACAAACCTATAAAATGCAGGATAAAATGCAAAAAATTGTGCAATCCATTGCACATATCATCAAAAACCCTTATCTTTGCATCGTGTTTTCATGGTAATGTTTTTTTAGTAATATGTGTATGTTAAGTGGCCGTCGGGATGACAGGTCATTTAATGTTTTAAAATAACAGCGAAGGCGCAGCACCAAACGATGCCGCGCCTTCAGTTTAAGCGGATAAATCAGGCTTATCGAACAACCTTGGTGAATTCGGGCTTCACGTTCTTGTCATTGGGGGCAATGACGTAGATCTTTGTGGCAGCCTCCTTGTCCTTCTGGCCCTTGTTCTTTGCGGTGAAGACATATTCGGTGGCATCGGAGAGAGCACGAGAAGCTACGAGAACGGGAATGCCGAGAGGCATCTGGTAGTCGCCGCAAGCAGCGTCGAAGATGGCAACGTCAGCCTTGGTGACAGGCTTCGACTCGGAGAAGTCGGGGAATGTGACCTTCTCGCCTGGCACGATGCCAGAGCAAACGAGGAAGCATTCAACTTCAGCAGCAGCCTTGTCCACACGTGCAGCGCGTACGCCATAGCCATCAAGAACGGTGGAAGTGGGAAGGGCAGCCTTCAGACTGGCCACACTGGCCTCGACACCACCACTGCCGAATGTGCAGAAAGGAACAATCACCTTACCCTTGAGGTCCACGCCCTTGAGCAGCGCAGCAACCGGAGGAGCATAGGTGCCGAACCAGATAGGATAGCCGAGGTAGATGGTGTCGTACTTGGCAACGTCCTTGGTGAGGGGAGCAAGTTCGGGCACGATACCGTTCTTCATTTCTTCCTGGCAGCGGGCGATGGTGGCATTGAAGTCGCCGTCGTAGGCAGTAGCCACGTTGAACTTCTCGATGTCGGCACCGGTCTTTTCGGCGATGAGGTTGGCAACCTTCTCGGTGGAGCCAGACTGAGAATAATAGAGCACGAGCGAACCAGGGGTAGCGGGTTCGGGTTCGGGAGCAGGAGCCTGCTTCTTGGAGCAAGCTGTGAGCGCAACGAGTGCGCCAAGCACAAGAGCTAATTTCTTCATACTGAGTTTGAGTTAATGGGTTACTTTGATGAAATTACGGTGCAAAAATACGGAATATTGGCGAAATGACCAACAAATTGGAGGGAAAAAGCCAATATAATACAAATATTTATGGTATTATTGCGAGATATTTCCTTATTCGGGCGTAATCTCGCCACTCTTGGGCAGTTGTTTCCAGCCTTCGCCATAGGTGTCGTAGGCATCGGTGACAACGACGAAAGCACGGGGATCGGCCTCGCGAATGATCTCCTTCACACCAGGGACTTCCTTGTTGTGGATGACGAGGAAGAGCATCTCCTTGTCGCCATCGGAATAGAGACCCTTGCTGCGGATGCGGGTGGCCGAACGCTCAAGGTCCTTGAGGATATACGACCGCAATTCGGGCACCGGCTTCTCGCTGATGATGAAGAGAAGTTTGTCGTCCTTATTACCGGCAATCACACGGGCGATGACTCGCGACGACACGTAGATGGCGATGAGCGAATAGAACGACAGCAGGCAACTCTCCTTGCCAACAGGACCATCAATGCCCACACCGAAGCCGATAACTATCAGACCGAAGAGCACCACAATGCCATCGACAATCAGCAGGCCATTGGAGAAAGGTATCTTCAGATACTTCTGAATAATCATCGCCACAATGTCGGAGCCGCCTGTAGTAGCCTTGCACATCACCACAATGCCGCACCCGATGCCAATGACAGTGGCTCCCATCAGCGTGGCAAGCAGCAGGTGATGGGACATGTCGAGGATGCCACCACACAGCAGGGCGGGGTCGAGTGCTTCGAGCGCTGCCTGGTCGGGATAGGCCAAGGACGACATCGTGTTCATGACAATGGGTGTGAACAACGCTGCCACAATGGTGCGGCTGCCCAACTTCGCACCAAGCACCAGCACACTGATGATGAGCAGTGGGACGTCGAAGCAATAGCCGAATGTACCTACCTGGATGGAAGGGAAAAGATTGTGGAGCACGATGCTGGCGCCATAGACGCCGCCCGGAATGATGTTGTAGGGATTGATGAAGAAGACAAAGCCTGCGGCCATGATGGCATCTCCGATGAAGATGCCCGCCCACTCGGCCCACCAGCGCCACGAAGTGAGGTTCTCGCTTACAGTCGTGATCTTTTTCATATTTGTTTCGTTACTTTTGGTTTACAAAATGTATATGTTTTAGCGAATTTAGATAAAAAATGTCAATAAATTTGCAAATTTAACGCAAAAACGTTATCTTTGCGCCAATTTTCAGGTTAAATCAATCCTCAAAAACTTTATCAGTTATGAAGAAGATACGTGCAGCCATCGTAGGTTATGGCAATATTGGAAAGTATGCACTCGAAGCCATCGAGGCTGCTCCCGACATGGAGTGTGCAGGTGTTGTGCGCCGTGCAGGTGCAGAGAACAAGCCCGCCGAACTCGCCGATTATCCCGTAGTAAAGAACATCCAGGAACTGAAGGACGTGGATGTAGCCATCCTTGCCACCCCTACCCGCAAGGTGGAGGAATATGCCAAGCAGTGCCTTGCCCTCGGCATTAATACGGTCGATTCGTTCGACATCCACACCCAGATTGTTGACCTGCGTCGCACGCTCGATGCAGCAGCAAAGGCCAACAATGCCGTGAGCATCATCTCAGCCGGATGGGATCCGGGTTCGGACTCGATTGTCCGCACGCTGATGGAAAGCCTCGCTCCGAAGGGCATCAGCTATACCAACTTCGGCCCAGGCCGTTCGATGGGCCATTCCGTGGCCGTGCGTGCCATTGCTGGCGTGAAGGACGCACTTTCGATGACCATTCCCGTAGGCACAGGCATCCATCGCCGCATGGTCTATGTCGAACTGGAGGATGGCGCCGACTTCAAGACCGTCGAAGCAGCCATCAAGGCCGACCCCTACTTCGTGAACGACGAGACCCACGTGCAGCAGGTTGCCTCGGTCGATGACCTCAACGATGTGGGCCACGGCGTTAATCTCACACGCAAGGGCGTGTCGGGCAAGACACATAACCAGCTCTTCGAGTTCAACATGAAGATCAACAACCCCGCCTTGACGTCGCAGGTGCTGGTCAACGTGGCTCGTGCATCGATGAAGCAGAAGCCCGGTGCCTACACCATGATCGAAATCCCCGTGATCGACATGTTGTGCGGCGATCGTGAGGAACTGATCCGTCATCTGGTATAAGCCATCAGGGACAGGCCCCACAAAGCCTTTTTCAGCGCGCAAAGATACAAAGATTTTTGCACTCCGCCAAATATTTTTGCATAAAAATACGATAACCCCGAAAGCGAGTTTTGCTTTCGGGGTTATCTTGTCATAAATCCAACCGGACTTTCATCATTGGCACTCACTCTCAAGGATGCGCTTGATGACGGTCTCGGCAGAGATCTCACGATTGGCAGCCTCGGGGATGACGAGAGAGCGGGGACCCTCGATGACGTCGTCGGTGACAATCATATTGCGACGCACGGGCAGACAGTGCATGAAATGGGCATCACGGGTGACGGCCATCTGACGATTGCCTACGGTCCAACTGCGCCAATCCTCCTCGTAGAGACCCAGTTCGGGCAATTCGAGGGCAGGGAAGCCGTTGGGACCCTTCTTGCCTCCTGCTACGGCAACCTTTTCGAGGTTCTGTCCGTAGTAGGGATCGGAATAGGCAGCCCAGTTCTTCGCATAGACGAAGTCAGCGCCTTCGAAGGCCTTCATCTGGTCGTATTCGATGGTAGCGCCCTCGGTGAAACGCGGGTCAAGCTCATAGCCATGGGGATGCGTCACCACAACCTCGTAGCCGGCAGCCACGGCGAACTGTGCGAACGAGTTGGGCACAGCCTGCGGCAGACGACCGGGATGGGGCGCCCAGGTCATGACGACCTTCGGACGAGCCTGCTCCTTGTGCTCCTCGATAGTGATGATGTCGGCAAACGCCTGGAGCGGATGACCGGTGGCACATTCCATCGAAAAGACGGGCTTGCCGGAATACTTGATGAACTGCGAGAGGATCATCTCCTCGTAGTCGTCCTTCTTCGACTCGAAACGGGCAAACGAACGCACGCCGATGATGTCGGCATAGCAGCCCATCACGGGGATGGCTTCGAGCAGATGTTCGGCCTTGTCGCCGTCCATCACGACACCGCGCTGTGTCTCGAGTTTCCAGGCACCGGCGTTGACATCGAGCACGATGGTGTTCATGCCGAGGTTCTGCGCAGCCTTCTGGGTGGAGAGACGGGTGCGAAGCGAGTTGTTGAAGAAGATCAGCAGGCAGGTCTTGTTCTTGCCCAGGTGCTGAAAGTCGTAGCGGTGAGCCTTTACGTCCAAGGCTTCACGCAAAGCGACCTGGAGGTCCCCCAGGTCGCTTACATTTTGGTAATATCTCATAAAAGACTTTTACTCTTCGTATTTCTTGACGATGATTGAACCGTTGTGACCTCCGAATCCGAAGGTGTTCGAAAGAGCGGCACGAACCTGACGCTTCTGAGCCTTGTTGAAGGTGAAGTTCAGATTGTAATCGATCTCTGGGTCCTTATCCTCCTCCTCGTGGTTGATGGTAGGAGGAACGATATCGCATTCTACAGCCTTGACACAAATCAATGCTTCGACGGCACCGGCTGCGCCGAGAAGGTGTCCGGTCATCGACTTGGTGGAGCTGATGTTGAGCTTGTAAGCCCAATCGCCAAACACCTGCTGGATGGCCTTTGCCTCCGAGCGGTCGCCCACAGGAGTAGAGGTGCCATGAACGTTGATATAGTCGATGTCCTCGGGCTTGAGGTTGGCATCTTCGAGTGCGGCTTCCATCACCAGCTTGGCACCCAATCCCTCGGGATGAGTGGCTGTGAGGTGATAAGCATCGGCCGACATGCCACCGCCGACAACTTCGGCATAGATACGGGCACCACGTGCCTTGGCATGCTCAAGTTCCTCAAGGATGAGACAACCCGATCCTTCGCCGATGACGAAACCATCGCGGCTGGCCGAGAAAGGACGGCTGGCATGCTCGGGGTCGTCGTTGCGTGTCGAGAGGGCCTTCATGGCGTTGAAACCACCTACACCCGGCTCGGCTACTGCGGCCTCGGCTCCACCGACAACCATGATGTTGGCCTTACCCAGACGAAGCAGGTTGAAGGCATCAATCATGCCGTGGGTCGATGAGGCGCAAGCGCTCACGGTGCCATAGTTGGGGCCGTGGAAACCATAGTGAATCGAGAGCTGGCCAGCTGCAATGTCCGAAATCATCTTGGGGATGAAGAACGGATTGTAACGAGGGCCGACTTCGGGATCATAGCCCATGGTCTCCTCGTGGAAGGTCTTGATGCCTCCGATGCCTGAGCTGTAGATGACGCCGATGCGGTTCTTGTCCTCGGTCTCGAGGTCGATACCGCAATCCTTGATGGCCTCGCTCGCTGCTGCGAAGGCAAACTGCGTGTAGCGGTCAACCTTGCGGACTTCCTTCTTCTCGAAATAGAGAAGAGGATCGAAGTCCTTGACCTCGCAAGCGAACTGGGTCTTGAACTTAGAAGCGTCGAACAGGGTGATAGGTGCACATCCACTCTTGCCTTCGAGAAGGTTTGCCCAAGTTTCGGCAACCGACTTACCAAGTGGAGTGACGGCACCCAGTCCCGTCACTACTACTCTCTTTAATTCCATTAAAATAGTAGGATGTATAGATTACTTGTTAGCCTCGATGTAAGCAACAGCGTCACCAACAGTGGCAATCTTCTCAGCCTGATCATCAGGAATGGTGATACCAAACTCCTTCTCGAACTCCATGATGAGCTCAACGGTATCAAGTGAATCAGCACCAAGGTCGTTGGTGAAAGAGGCATCCATAGTTACCTCAGACTCTTCAACACCAAGCTTCTCAACGATAATCTCTTTAACTTTGCTTTCAATTTCTGACATAATTTTATAATTTTAAATGTGAATATTGTTGTTCGGTATTGTCAATTCATTTCTCTACGCTCCAAAAATAGCTAAAAGAACGTGATTTATTTGGCAATTAAGGGAAAATGTATTACATTTGCCCCCATGAAAATCCATTTTCACACTGCAAAGAAACAAAAATAATTCCGAGTAGCGAAAAAAATTGGTAAGAAAATAGTAAAAATTGCACAAAATTGTACGTTTTGTGCGAAAATGCAAACTGAAAATGAAAAATATCGCAATTTTTGCATCAGGTTCAGGCACAAATGCCGAGAATATCGCCAATTACTTCGAGGGCAGCGACGTGGCACGAATCTCCCTGATAGTGTGCAACAAGGCTGACGCCTACGTCTTTGAGCGTGCCCGCAAGTTGGGCATTCCCTCGAAGCTGGTGACCCGCAAGGAGATGGCCAATGAGGAGGCCGTGATGGCTTTGCTCGGCGAATACCATATCGACTTCATCGTGCTCGCCGGTTACCTGGTGCTCGTTCCCAAGTATCTTGTCGATGCCTATCCGCGTGCGATCGTGAACATCCACCCAGCCCTCATCCCACTTCATTGCGGCAAGGGGATGTATGGCGACCGCGTACACGAGGACGTGATCCGTTGTGGCGATACCGAAAGCGGCATCACCATACATTATGTCAACGAATTCTTCGACAATGGCGACATCATTTTCCAGGCCAAGTGTCCCGTAGAGCCCGGTGACGATGCCCATGCGGTGGCTACCAAAGTCCATGCGCTGGAATATGCATATTACCCGAGAATAATCGAGCATGCCGTGCTGGAAGCACCAAGTTTTGCATAAAATGGCAATAAAAATTAGCATTTACCCGATAAATCCGCCTTTTTAATCATTTTTTTCTTATTTTATTTTGTATTTATACGGAATAGTATTATCTTTGCACCCCATAAATTCATAAATGATTGTGTTTTCAGGTTTATATTTAAGGCAATGAAGAATAAGAAGGACAGAATTGCTGTCATCCGCGACATTATCCAGAGCCAGAGCATCAGCAGCCAAGACGAATTGCTGAAGCAACTCGAGGAAAAGGGCATCGAAGTCACCCAGGCCACACTAAGTCGCGACCTCAAGCAGATGCAGATTGCCAAGATTGCCACACGCGAAGGCGGATACATGTATGTGATGCCCGACGTGGCAGCATCTGCCAAGAACAAGGTCTCTCCACATTTCATTCCGTCGAAGACGGTAGCAGGCGTGGTCAGCATCGAATGCAGCCAGGTCCTGATTGTTGTGCGCACCAAGCCTGGCTATGCCAGCAGCATCGCTTACGACATCGACATGTGCGCCCTACCCGAAGTGATGGGAACGCTTGCCGGCGATGACACCATCCTCGTCATCCCACGCGGCGGATATACCACCCATCAGGTGGCAGAGGCTCTTTGCGCTGCTTTGCCGAAGAACTGATAGACCGATAACATATCCAACTATTTTTTGTCCAATCTGGTATTATTCGAATACTGCAATGGAAGAAGTAAAAACAGAAGAGGCAGCAGTTAAGCCTCAAGTAAAGATTTGCGTTGCCGGCAAGCAGCACATCAAATATGTCGATGAGATCCTCACTACCATCGAAGAGTCATCGAAGGCTCGTGGCACGGGTATCGCCCGACGTTCGCCCGACTACGTGGCCCAAAAGATGATCGAAGGCAAGGCCATCATCGCCCTTTGTGAGAACGATTTTGCAGGCTTTTGCTATATCGAAAGCTGGAGCAACAAGCAATACATCGTCAATTCCGGACTCATCGTCAGCCCCAAGTACCGTGGCATCGGCCTCGCCAAGCGTATCAAGCGCTTCTCGTTCAACTATAGCCGCCGTCTCTACCCCGAAGCCAAACTCTTCGGACTGACGTCGGGCGCTGCCGTCCTCAAGATCAATCACGAACTGGGCTATCGTCCCGTCACCTTCGAACAACTCACCGACGACCCGGCATTCTGGCGCGGTTGCCAGACGTGCGTCAACTACGACGTGCTCACCCGCACCGACTTCAAGCGATGCATCTGCACCGCCATGCTCTACGATCCGCACGAGCATCCCGACGAGGTACTCGAAGATCTGGATAAGATCTGATTTTTAAAGGCCTTCCCTATAAACCCCTAAAACTTCTCAAACTTCTCAAACTCTCAAACCCTCAAAATATATGGCAAAGAAGAAAGTGGTGGTCGCCTTCAGCGGCGGTCTTGACACCAGTTACAATGTAATGTATCTCACCCGCGAGATGGGATACGAGGTCTATGCAGCGTGCGCTAACACCGGAGGCTTCAGCGAAGAACAGCTGAAGACCAACGAAGAGAACGCCTACAAACTTGGCGCCGTGAAGTATGTAACCCTTGACGTGACCCAGGAATACTATCAGAAGTCGCTCAAGTATATGGTCTTCGGCAATGTGCTTCGCAACAACTGCTACCCCATCTCGGTATCATCGGAGCGCATCTTCCAAGCCATCGCCATCGCCCGCTATGCCAAAGAAATCGGTGCTGATGCCATCGCTCACGGTTCAACAGGTGCAGGCAACGACCAGGTTCGTTTCGACATGACCTTCCTCGTGATGGCTCCCGGTGTCGAAATCATCACCCTTACCCGCGACCGCAATCTGAGCCGCAAGGAGGAGGTCGATTACCTCAATGCCAATGGCTACTTTGCCGACTTCACCAAACTGAAATACAGCTACAACGTGGGCATCTGGGGAACGTCAATCTGTGGCGGCGAGATACTCGACTCGGCACAAGGTCTGCCCGAGAGCGCTTACCTCAAACATCCCACGAAGAGTGGCACCGAGATACTCTCGCTTGGCTTCAAGAAGGGCGAACTCTGTAGCGTGAATGGTGTGGAGTATGACGACAAGATCCGCGCCATCCAGGAGGTCGAGAAGATCGGCGCTGCTTACGCCATCGGACGTGACTGCCACGTGGGCGACACCATCATCGGCATCAAGGGACGTGTAGGCTTCGAAGCCGCTGCTCCAATGCTCATCATCGGTGCTCATCGTTTCCTCGAGAAGTTCACCCTCTCGAAGTGGCAGCAATACTGGAAGGACCAGGTTTCCAACTGGTACGGCATGTTCCTGCACGAGAGCCAGTACCTCGAGCCTGTTATGCCCGACATGGAGGCCATGCTTGCCTCCAGCCAGCGCAATGTCAACGGCACCGTGACGCTCGAGCTCCGTCCTTACAGTTTCCAGACACTCGGCGTCGATACGCCCGACGACCTCGTCCACAACAAGCTCGGCGAGTACGGTGAGACAGCCAAGGCTTGGACCAGCGAAGATGCCAAGGGCTTCATCAAGGTCATGTCCACTCCTCTCCGCGCCTATTATTCGGTTCACCCTGACGAGGAACGTTGATTATGGTTCGTGTAGGCATATTAGGCGCAGCAGGGTACACAGGAGGCGAACTCATCCGCCTGCTCATCCATCATCCCGAGGTCAAGATAGTCTTTGCCAATTCCGAGTCAAATGCAGGCAATCCCGTAGCTGCTGTTCATGAGGGACTCTATGGCGATACCGACCTGACGTTCACCGACCAGACACCTTTCGACCAGGTCGATGTGGTGTTCTTCTGCTTCGGCCATGGCAAAAGCGAAGCCTACCTTCGCGAACACGACATCCCTGCCGGTGTCAAGATCATCGACATGGCGCAGGACTTCCGCATCAAGGGCGCTCACGACTTTGTCTATGGTCTGCCCGAGACCCACAGGGAAGCCATCCGACAGTGCCAGCACCTAGCCAACCCCGGATGTTTTGCCACCTGTATTCAACTGGGTCTGCTCCCCTTGGCAAAGGCAGGATTGCTAGCCAACGACATCGCAGTGAATGCTATCACGGGATCAACAGGCGCAGGCCAGAAACCTGCTGCCACTACTCATTTCTCCTGGCGCAACGACAACATGTCGGTCTACAAACTTTTCCAGCACCAGCACCTCCATGAGATCTGCCAGACACTCAACGAACTGCGTCCGGCATCGGCTCCTGCTGTTTGCAATACGTTGCTGAACGCACCCGCAGAGGGAGAGATTACGGTCGATTTCGTGCCCTATCGCGGAGACTTCGCTCGTGGCATCTTCTGCACCGAGGTCATCAAACTGAACGGACCCGAAGGCAGCGCTACCAATCCAACCAAGGAACAACTGGTGGAACTCTTCAGGACATTCTATCAGGACGCTGCCTTCACCCATTATGTCGACGTAGCCCTCGACCTCAAGCAAATTGTCGGCACAAACAAGACCCTTGTCCATCTCGACAAGTTCAATGGCAACAAGGTAGTGGTCACCAGCATCATCGACAACCTGCTGAAAGGCGCTGTCGGCCAAGCCGTCCAGAATATGAATCTCATGTTCGGACTGGACGAAAAGGCGGGTCTTGGTCTTAAGGCCATAGCCTTCTAAGAGACCGTAAAGACCAGTTTCGACCTTTCTAAAAAAATATAGTCACTATATTTACTATAGTCACTATAAAAATAAAACACTATGAAACTTTTTGACGTATATCCCCTATTTGATGTGACCGTTGACCATGGCAAGGGATGCTATGTGTGGGACGACAAGGGACAGGAATATCTCGACTTCTACGGTGGACATGCCGTGATCTCCATTGGTCACAGCCATCCACGTTACCTGCAGACCATGCGGGAGCAAGCTAGCAAACTCGTGTTCTACTCCAATGCCGTCAAGAACCCGCTGCAGGTGAAACTTGCCGAGAAACTCGGTCCCATCTGTGGGTACGACGACTACCAGCTGTTCCTCATCAACTCGGGAGCTGAAGCCAACGAGAATGCGCTGAAACTGGCCTCCTTCTACACTGGCAAGAAGAAGATCATCGCCTTCACCCACGCCTTCCACGGACGTACCTCTGCGGCTGTCAATGTCACACAGAACCCCAAGATACAGGCTCCCATCAATGCGACATTCCCCGTCGATTTCCTGGAACTCGGCGACATCAAGGGAGTGAAGAGTGCCATTGCGAAGGGCGATGTTGCTGCCGTCATCATTGAAGGCATTTCGGGTGTAGGAGGCATCCACATTCCTACTGCTGAATTCATACAGGAACTGCGCAAAGTCACGGCCGACAACCACGTCGTGCTGATTCTCGACGAGATTCAGTCGGGCTATGGCCGCAGCGGCAAGTTCTTTGCTCACCAGTGGGCAGGCATCCGTCCGGATATCATCACCGTAGCCAAGGGCATCGCCAACGGCTATCCGTTTGCCGGCGTACTCATCAGCCCTATGTTTGCGCCTGTCTATGGCCAGCTCGGCACCACCTTCGGCGGCAATCACCTGGGCTGCGCCCTCGCCTGCACCGTGCTCGACGTCATCCAGGAGGAACACCTCATCGACAATGCGCGCAAACAGGGCGAATACCTCATGGAGGGCCTGAAGTCGATGAACATTCCCGGCCTCAAGGAATTGCGTGGACGTGGCCTCATGATCGGCATCGAGTTTGACCATCCCTACAAGGAGGTGCGCAACCGTCTGCTCTACGAACAGCACGTCTTCACGGGAGCTGCCGGCACCAACGTGCTCCGCATCCTCCCTCCCCTTTGCATCACCCAGCACGACTGCGACCTCTTCCTCGATCGATTCGCAGCAGCGCTGTAAAAGATACGATTATATCCTCTACTATTGCTTGAGAAGATTTGCGACAGCTCTTCTCAAGCAATAAATCGTTTAATTGTAATTGGTTAATTGTTATGAATGGCAATATTCATCAAATAGTCAAAGATCGTGTCTTTGAAATAGTTGCCAACATTGGTCGCTTTTTCCAGTGCGGAGAGTTAGCTTATCTATCCTATGAAAATAAGATAGAAACAATACTCAAGAACAAAATTGCGTGGGAACTGCAAAAACACCTTGACGATTTATCTGCTAAAAGGATACTTCCCGAATCTTATTTGGTGAAGATGGAGTGGTCTCCTGGAGAAAAACGCAAATGTGACATGGCTGTACTCCAACAGGACAAAATCACCAACAATGACTATTCGGAGGTGATAGCAATGTTTGAATTAAAGTTCACAAGTTTGCAGAAAGCAGAGAAACTTTATGAAGATGAGTTCGTAAAAGATATCAACAAGATGGTTGATTTCTGTAATAAAGAATTGCATGGAAGAAAAGATCAAATAGACATTTATTATCTCTTTTTCCAACAATTGCATCTTCAGCCAATCAAGGATTATAGGAATGCCTTTACCTATGTTAAACTGATAGATTCTTGCTTTGGCAAAGCAAAAGAGCAAAGGCTGGGAAAGCAGAATGAAGTAGAGAAAATTGAGGACTATTGGAAGAATAAAGTTTTCAGTAACGTTTCTATTAAAGGAAGTAATGGCTCCAGTTGGAAAAGAGTCGAGATTGATTTAGGTAATTATTTCAATCATTCGTCATTTTTGGAAACCGCTATATGGGGCCCTACAAAAGCAGACGAAATAGTGATAGAATCCTCGAAATAAATACTTACATTATGAGAAAAAAAATTTATACATTTCTTTATGGAACAAAGAGCTTGAGCATATCATTCAAGCTATCAAAGCCGGTGGTCGGCAATGGCAATTAAATTCTTCGGATTTTAATTGCTTTGGGCAAAGAGACAAATACAACTTTTGTCTTGATTATAATAGTGGCGAATCTAAAGAAAGTGGTTCTGCTGTTGGAAGAGATCTGCAGATCGTTTTGCGTGAGAGTTCAAAATTCAAAGAACTTGTCAAAGACAAGAATTTGACTATTAAAATGGGGAAGGATTTTGTCTTGCATGTAATCAAATACGATAATAATGGTTCAGAGCCTCAAGAAACGGAAGCACAAGAAGAAAAGGATATCGAAATAGATAATCTAAATGATGAAGGACAGAATTCAGAAGAAAATTTCAATGTAGAAGGGTTCCTCCCAATAGATGACGAAGAAAGTGAAATTCTTATTCTTGGTACAGCTCCTGGCAAAAAGTCTTTAGAAAGAGGCGAATATTATGCGGACAACACGAATGTATTTTGGAAACTTTTGAGCGAATTCTTTAATGACGGTATTCCATTCTTGAATTATCAACAAAAAAAGGATTGCCTTCATGCTAATCACATTGCTGTCTGGGACGTATGTAAATCTTGTGTTCGTTCAAACAGTTCGGATGACGAGATAAAAAATCCAGTGTTAAATGATTTGCAATCGTTCGTGAAACGACATTCCAAATTGAAAAAAATAGCATTTAATGGAAATAAAGCTCAAACACAAGGAATGCCATTAGTTCGAACATTTATGAATGAGCCTTATAGACTAAAAATTTATTCTTTAGTTTCTACGAGTGGTTCTGCAAATGGTCAAAGTGAAAAGCGTAAGCGTCAATGGAGAAATGTGTTCGATGCCGAAGAATGAGGAAACTCTTAATCGTGCTTACTTTTTCTTAAAACGAAACTGCCAAGTACCTTTTATAAGTACATCCAGCATACGCGACCATAGAGCTGCATCCAGTCCTTGCACTGGTTGTAGCTCTTTTCGTCTTCGCACACCCAGAGGATGTTGGCCTTGATGCTATCGTCCATCACGGGATGGGGAGCCCCACCATCGGTGAGGATAATGAGTCCGTCGTAGATGTTGTGTTCGGCGAGGTAGTCGAAGACGGGCTGGAACGACGTGCCACCACGGCCGAAGACTTGTACGGTGCGTGAAGCCTTGCGAATGGGTTTCACCTCTCCCAGTTCGCAGTCGAACTGCACGCAGTCAATTTCGTTGATGCCGTATTTGAAGAACTTGTTGATGACCGAATAGAAGTGGGATAAGGTCTTGTCGGAAATAGAGCCCGAGACATCGACAGCCACCAATAACTTGGTGTCAAACCTGCGCACAGAACCCATCTGCTGGAATCCCGTACGCCGATTTGGGCGCATTCGTGTCAGTCGCATCGTGTTGCTCAATACTGAGGCACGGAAGCCCTGCATAATCTTGCGATAGTCAATTCTCGCCTTTGTCGAAGCCTGTATCTGCTGCACCACCTTGCCAGGAATGGTGCCCCACGAATTCATCTTGTCAATGAGGTCGTTGATCTCCTGTGCACGCATTTCATCTTCCTCCCAGAGTTCCGAGCGCGCAGCAGCCTCCTCCAAGTCATCTTCGGAAATCGGCGATTTCGAATCATTCCGATCCTTCTGATTGCTCGAAGAAATTGGATCCTCATCAAGCATCTCCTCAATTTTGCGCACATACCATTCGAAGGGCATATCGTGCTGCAAACCGAAGGCCTCGGGGCCTATCAGAGGCAACTCCTGAGGTGGCATTGAACCAACGCCAGTAGCATTTGGTCCGTTGTAGGCCGACTTGATAGTCACGTCGCTGCCCAATGCCAGAGCAATGCGGCTCGTTCCCTCAGGCTGGCGCTCGTAGGGATGCTTGAGGAAAAGGCGAATCATCTCGATCTTCAGCAGCAACTCGACATCGGCCGTAGGTTTACGCTCCAAAAACTTCGGATTGTATTGCAATTTCCCCTGTCCACATCGCATGGCACAATTCATCTTATCATTCACCTCCAACTGCTGAATGCAGTAGAGCGCAAAAAATGCTGGTTCGCGCAGGAACCATTGTTCGGAAATCTTCTTGAAAACTCCTTCCATAAATAATTACATCATTCAAACCATAGAATAAACGATATTCCCGTATTTCTTGCCGACTTCACGGCTTCGGTATAAGGCATCAGTGTCAAGTCCTTCAAGTCCTCGCGCTTGTGGTCGATCATATCCAGCAAACCCAGATTGAATCTGAACTCGGGGGCCAATTTGAAGAAAGGAAGATAAAAGTCGCATCCCATACCGATGTGCAACCCTAAATCGATACGATTGAAGACAATAGGCGTCTCTTTCTCCTTACCGATGTCGAAGTCGAATTGTGCACCCGCCACAAGATAGGGGCGATAATTGTTGATGCGTCGTGTGCTGATCTTCAACGACGCTGGAATTTCGATGTAGGTGGTCTTCAACTGCTGATTGGTACGTTCACGGCCTTCGAGTGTCTCACGCTCAAACCTTACCGTGCGCTCCTGGAAATAGAGGAACGGTGTGACACGGAAGTTCAGATGCTCGGTGATGGCCAAATCGCCCATCAGACCCACCTGGAATGACGGATTGACCTTGGGACAGGTGGTCCACCAGCCCTCAGCTGCCTCGTTTCCAGTGTGAGCAAAACTAATCGTAGGCATACTGAAACCGAAACTGAATCCCCAATGCAGCAGACGCTGATCGTAATAGGGCAGGTTCTTGATTTTCTGCCTTTGGGCCACAGAGGTCATTGCAGGCGCTCCGATGAGAGCCAGCAGCAGAATGATGCGGATATGTCGAAGAATACGATTCATATTTTGTGTCGGACACATATATTAACGTGCAAATAGTCAATTTATTGTGTGAACCCAAATAATCATTGTTTATAACCTTTATTTTTCAACCTATAAGTGACAATTTAGGCGATTTGTAAACATTTTTAGCCCAAATAGCCAAAAAAATGCAAAAAACAATTCATCAAATGTGAAAATACCTTATCTTTGTGCCGCAAAAACATAAAAGGTTGTGCAAATTTTTTAAGGTATTAAACTATAATAAACAATTTAAAATTTTTACAATTATGAAGAAATTGGTTCTTTTCGCAGGTGTTCTTGTTGCAGTTAGCTTTGCTTCTTGCAATGGTGCTAAGGAGAAGGCAGCCGAGGCTACTGAGGCCGCTGAGGCCGCTGTTGAGACCGTTGAGGCCGCTGCTGACACTCTTGCTGCTCAGGCTGATTCAGCCGTACAGGCAGTTGCTGACACTGTAAAGGCTGCTATCTAATCTGAACAACAGTTTAGTTACACTACAAACGACACTGAACCGCCTAAAGTCATTACGACTAAGGGCGGTTTTATTTTTCTAAAATAATGCAGTTGATTAGTTTGCATCCGACTGACAACGTGGCAGTGGCACTCTGCAACCTCAAGGCAGGGCAGGAGGTATCATTGTCGGATAGTCGCGTCCTTACGCTTCTTGAAGACATCGACTTCGGACACAAAGTTGCCCTACGAGCCATCGCCACTGGTGAAAAGGTGCTGAAATATGGCCTCCCCATTGGTAGCGCCACACGCGATATCGCCGCAGGCGAACACGTGCATGTGCAGAATATGAAGTCCGACTACATCTGGCGTCCCGACAGATAACCCCTCTTAACCTTTAAGAACCCCTCTTATGACTGGCTACATTAGAAAAGATAATCGTAAAGGCATACGCAACGTGATTGTGGTCACTTACCTCGTGGAATGTGCTCATCACGTGGCAGAACAGATTGCCCGACAGACCGATAGCGAAGTGCTTCCGGTCCATCTGATCGGATTCGGCGGCTGCGCACCCAATGCCTACGCGCAAGAGATAATGGAGCGACTCTGCACACATCCCAATGTAGGTGGCGTGGTGATCGTCTCGCTAGGCTGTGAGAACTTCCTACGTAATCAACTTCTGGAAGTGGTCAAAGAGAGCGGACGCGAGGCTGCACTCATTGTCATTCAGGAGGAAGGTGGCACCCAATGTTCCATCAGCAAGGGTGTAGAAGCAATAAAAGCAATTACACCTGCTGTCCAGGCAGTTCCGAAAGTTGAACTGCATTGGCAAGACCTGTGCATCGGCACAGTGTGTGGAGGATCGGATGCGTGCAGTGGTATCACCGCCAATCCTGCTGTGGGACGCACGTTCGACCGCCTTGTCGATGCTGGCGCCACCTGCATCTTCGAGGAACCTGGCGAACTGATAGGCTGCGAAGCTATGCTTCGTGAGCGCGGCATCACCAAAGAAGTGGGCCAACAACTCTACGACTGCATCCACAAGGCGGATGTCTATTACAAGAAGATGGGCCACGACAGTTTTTCGCAGGGCAATGCCGAGGGTGGTCTGACTACCATCGAGGAGAAATCGCTGGGCTCTTATGCCAAGAGCGGCAGTCGCACTATAAATGGGCTCATCCGTCCAGGAGAGATTCCCCCCACAAATGGTCTCTATATGATGGACGTAGTACCCGACGGCGAGGCTCGCTGGGGTTTCCCCAACGTGAGCGACACGGCCGAAATCGTCGAAATGATGGCATCGGGCTGCCACGCTGTGCTCTACACCACAGGACGCGGTTCAGTTGCAGGTTCGGCCATCGCTCCCGTCATCAAGGTCTGCTCCAACCCCATCACCTTCGAGCATCTGAGCGAAGATATGGACATCAATGCAGGTCGCATCATTTCGGAAGGAGCCACGCTCGAAGAGATTGCGAACGAACTGCTCAACTGCATCGAGCAGGTAGCCGATGGACAAATGACCAAATCGGAAGCCCTAGGCCACCGCGAGTTCTTCTTAGGGTATAAGGAATTTTGTCCCAAATAAGGTTTTTGTTTTTATATAGCAGCAAAAACAGCAAGCCGCCGAAGACAATCTTCGGCGGCTTGCTTATTTATAGAATCTATATCCAGAGGATTAGAACCAGCGGGTATAGGCGAAGTCCATGCGGTGAGGCAGGTTAGCATTCTTCGGGAAGAGACGGAAACCAATCTTGTATGCACCAGAGTACTTCACTGGGAAGTCAATCTTGAAGGTTACAAGCGAACCCTCGCGCTTCACAGCCTCCATCTCGAAGCTCTTGGTGTTGCGAGCAGCACCATCGCCCGAAGAGGCGATTACGAGGTCAAGGCCGAGGTCGGCAGCGATCTCCTTGCCATCGACAACGACAGTGGCAACGTAGGACTTACCGATCGAGAGACCTGCTGCGAGATCCTCCTGTGGCAGAACAACCTCCTTGATCTCAACGGCATCCCAGTTGGCGGCCACATTCTCCTTCCATGCGGCGATCTCCTTAGCCAACTTGTAGTCGTTGGCAGCAAGCTTGCGGGCACGTGCACCCTCCTTGGTGTAGAAGCGATCGTAGTAGTCGTCGAGCTGACGACGCATGGTGAAGTGAGGAGTGATCTTGTAGAGACAGTCCTTGACGGCCTTTACCCAGTCGGGCGAATAGCCCTTACGGTTCTTGGCGAAGTAGAGAGGCACGATTTCTGTCTCGAGCATGTTGTAGATGGTCTCAGCATCGAGCTGATCCTGGAGCGACTGGTTCTGGAACGTACGCTTGTCGGTAAGAGCCCAACCTGCGCCCTCCTTGTAACCCTCGTACCACCAGCCGTCGAGGACGGAGAGGTTCAGGGTACCGTTCATGATGGCCTTCTCGCCCGATGTGCCGGAAGCCTCCAATGGACGAGTTGGGGTGTTCATCCAGATGTCGCAACCCGAAACGAGACGCTTGGCAACGTCCATGTCGTAGTTCTCGACAAAAACAACCTTGCCCACGAACTGTGGCATACGCGAAATCTCGACGATGCGACGGATCAGACCCTGGCCACCGCCATCAGCTGGGTGAGCCTTGCCTGCAAAGATGAACTGAACAGGACGCTCGGGGTTGTTGACGATCTTGGCCAGACGGTCGAGGTCGGTGAAGAGCAGGTGTGCACGCTTGTAGGTAGCGAAACGACGTGCGAAGCCAATGGTGAGAGCATCGGGATTGAGGGCATTGACAGCCTGGAGGATCTTGGCAGGATTCTCCTGCTTCTTGCGAAGGTTGTTGGCTACCTCCTCCTTGATGAAGTTGAAGAGCTTGGTCTTGAGGCCCTTGCGGATCTTCCAGATCTCCTCGTCGTCAGCCTCATAGATCTTCTTCCACATCTCGTCCTGGGTCTGGGTCTCGTAGTAGTTAGGACCAAAGAGCTTCTCGTAGAACTCCTTCCACTCGCTGGCAGCCCATGAGGGGAGGTGAACGCCATTGGTTACATAACCGACGTGGAGCTCCTCAGGAGCATAGCCCTTCCAAACGGGAGCAAACATGTCGCGGCTTACCTTGCCGTGGAGCCAGGATACGCCGTTGGCCTCCTGGCAGGTGTTCAGAGCGAACACCGACATCGAGAACTTGCCCTCGCCGGGGTTCTCGCGACCCATGTTCATGAAGTCGGCCCAGTCGATGCCGAGCTTGGGAGCGAAGTGCGACATGTACTTGTAGAACAGGCCCTCCTCGAAGTAGTCGTGACCAGCGGGCACAGGAGTGTGGCAGGTGTAGAGCTGCGAGCTGCGTACCACCTCGAGGGCCTCTTCGAACTTGAGGCCTTCGTTCTCGATGAGGTCAGCCATGCGCTGTGCGCCGATGAGGGCAGCGTGACCCTCGTTGCAGTGATAGACGTCCTTCTTGATGCCGAGCTTGTTGAGCAGCAGCATGCCGCCGATGCCGAGCAGGTACTCCTGCTTGATGCGGTTCTCCCAGTCGCCGCCATAGAGCTGATGGGTGATGCTGCGGTCCCACTCTGAATTGCGGTCCATGTCGGTGTCGAGCAGATAGAGCTTCACGCGGCCCACGTTGACCTGCCATACGTTGGCATAGACGGTGATACCGTCATGATAGGGCACTTCGAGGACGAGCTGTGAGCCATCCTCATTCTTCACGGGCTCGATAGGGAGCTGTGCGAAGTTCTGGGCCTCGTAGTTGGCCTCCTGGCTGCCATCGGCAGAGAGGGTCTGGGTGAAGTATCCGAAGCGATAGAGGAAACCTACGGCACAGAAGTCGATGTTCGAATCAGATGCCTCCTTCACATAGTCGCCGGCAAGAATGCCGAGACCACCTGAATAAATCTTGAGGCAAGCTGTCAAGCCGTACTCCATGCAGAAATATGCCACCGAAGGACGTTTGGTATTGACCGGCTGAGCCATATACTCGTTGAAGTGAGCAACAACAGCATCGACCTTCTTCATGAGCTTCTTGTCGGCAACGATCTCGTTGAGTCGATCGAGCGACATGGTCTCAAGCATGGCAAGTGGGTTGTGGCCCGTTGAGCGCCAGAGCTCGAGATCAAGCTCACGCCAAAGCTTGTGGGCCTCGGAGTTCCACGACCACCACAGGTTGCGGGCTACGGTATGGATTCCTTCAAGTTCAGCAGGAAGATTTGACTTTACGGTAATATCGCGCCACACGGGGGCGTTGGTATTACTTACCTGTACTTTCATAATAGGTTAAGTTAATGGTTAAAGATGTTAATTAATTATTTATTTTCCTTGTAATATTCCTTTTCGGAGCGAAGCCTCCTTCAGGGCCTTGTCATAGGCCTGGTTGTAGTACTTGATGAAGTTGTGCCAACCTGCACGTGCTGCTACGCGACGTGCCTCCTGACGGATGGCCTTGACCTCGGTGTGAGGCACTTCGGCAAAACGGAGCACGAGGTCGGCAATGTTGCCAACCACCTGTTCATAGTTGGAATCGCTACGAGATACGACAGCTACTGCATCGAGGATGTCATCGTCCTTGCCGATGGTCTTGCACCACATACCGAAGCCCGAGAGGCTGGTCGTAATGGTGGGAACACCGAAGGCACACGACTCCATGGGAGTGTATCCCCAAGGTTCGTAGTAGCTTGGATAGATCGTCAGGTCGAGGCCTGCCAACAGCAGATAATAATCGCGGTTAAGCAATCCATCATCACCCGTGAGATACGACGGGATGTAGATCACCTTGACCTTGTCTTGTTTCTGATTCTGGAATCCCAGTTGATGAATACGACTGAGAATAGCGTCCTCATAATAATTATAGATCGCGTGCGTAAACACGGGATCGCTGAGTCCGGTGATGAAGTCGGAACCGCTCTGATAACGCTCGAGCACATCGGCACGCACCTCATCGACCCAGCCCGGCACCATGATGAAAGCAACGATCTCGCGCTCGGGATTGACGTCGCGCAGACGTGCCATAGTGTCGAGGAAGACGTCGAGTCCCTTGTTCTTGAACTCGCATCGGCCGGCAGTGCCCACGAAGATGGCATCTTCGGCGGGTACGTGTCCCGTAAGACACTCTACAAGACGGCTGAAAGCCTGTCGGCTCACCTTGCGCTCGCGGCTGAAAGCAGTTCCCTTGGGCACGAAGTCTCCTTCGAAACCATTGGGTGTCACCAGCGGCGTACGCTCAAGAAGTTGTGTACACTCGGTTGCCGTGATGTCGCTCACCGTGGTGAAGCAGTCTGCCTCTTGTGCAGCGTGCTTCTCGACCGAGTGCTTCGAAGTCATATTCAGCTCATCGGCCATCTGGTCGCCGAAGTAGCCGTGGAGATAATCATAAAGCGGCTTGTTATTGCCACAGATGCTACGTCCTACGCAGGTTGCATGGGTGGTGAACACCGTAGCAATAGCCGGCACCTGATGCTTGAGATAGAGAACGCCCATACCCGTGGTCCATTCGTTGAAATGAGCCACAGCATTGCTTCGCAAAGGACAGAGATGCTTGAAGAGACTTTCGATCACCAGTGCGGCAGCATGTGCAAAGGTGCATCCTTCGTCATAGTCGCCATAGCCGACCATCGAATTGACACCATACCACTCCCACATCTGACCATAGAAGGCATTCTTTGTTGCATATAACGGACGGAAATCGACAAGCACAACCTGAGGCTCACCTGGCACTTTCCAACGACCAACACGCACTTTAAGATTCTCGGCTTTCGCATTTTGTGCCCATTCGTCAAGTTCGGGGCTTGCTGCTGTGGGGTCGAAGAAAGGAGACTCCTGCTGAGCCCACAGATCAGGACCGATAAAGAAAAGATTGTCGCCAAGCTGTTTCTTCAAAGTCGCTGCCTTGGTAGAGAGAACGGCATAGATGCCGCCTACCTTGTTGCAGACTTCCCAGCTAACCTCAAACAAATAGTCGGGTTTAATAGAATTCTTCATTATACCTAATAACACTAATTTTCGGGCACAAAGGTACAGAAAACTTTTTAAATAACGCGGTTTTTCCACAAAATAAATCTTAAAAGTCGGATAAATGAACATTTTTTAATAATTAGGCATGGCATTTTTACATATTTTTACCGAAATTGACGTTTTTGAATAGCGATTTTTGCAATTGATAAAAGTATTTGACGAGAGAAACCAGTCATTCTCCTTTAAAATTATCGAAAAAAGGACATAAAAAAAGGAGACTGGACTCACCAAACGGTGTTGTCCAATCCCTTTGTCTGATCTTATGCAGACCTTGGTGGTGATGCAACTAATTACTCAGCGGCATTCTCCTTGAGGTGCTGAACGTAGATGGCATGTTCCATCTTCTTGCGACGAACCTGAGATGGCTCATTGAACTGCTGACGACGACGAAGTTCCTTGATGACACCTGTCTTCTCGTACTTGCGCTTGAACTTTTTCAGGCACTTCTCGATGTTCTCACCTTCCTTAACTGGTACAATAATCATATCAGTACGGGTTGTTAAATGTCCCGAATCGCCCGGCTCCCTTTTTTACATCTCCATTTCTTATAGCCTGGGGTCATCGGTCGCTTACCACTTTGATAAGCGGGTGCGAAGATATGAATAATCTGCAAGTTAGACAAATAATTTGCCCGAAAAATGCAAAAATCGTTCTATTTTTTTGGCTTTTTCGAAAAAGTATTGTATTTTTGCACCGTCCAAATGTCAATTGAATATGAAAGCATCGCAGTCAAGAGTTAATCTACTTCGTGAGCTCATGCAAAAGCAGGGCATCGATCTGTATATTATGGAAAACAACGATCCGCACGAGAGCGAATACCTCCCCGACCACTGGAAGGAGATAGAATGGCTCAGCGGTTTCCGTGGCGAAGTGGCCACCGTGCTTGTCACCCAGGAGGAGGCCCTGCTGTGGACCGACAGCCGTTTCTTCATCTCGGGAGAGCAGCAACTTGCCGACTCGCCCTTCAAGCTGATGAAGATGAAGGTGGCTGGTGTACCCACAGTCGCCCAGTGGCTCGACGACTACAAGGCCCAGCACGACACCAATTGCACGGGTGGCGACAGCCGCATCCTCTTCGGCAACGAAGTGGATATCGACGTGAACCTCATCAGCCAGATCTGGGACGATCGTCCGTCGCTGCCTATGAACAAGATCGAGATCTACCCCGAGGCGTTGAGCGGCGAAAAGACTGCCGATCGCATCAGCCGCGTGCTCGATGCCGTAGAGGAGCAAGGCAGCAAGTCCCTCTGGCTCTCTGCCCTCGACGAGATTGCCTGGGTCCTCAACCTTCGTGGCACCGACATTGCCTGCACGCCCATCTTCATCAGTTATCTCTACCTGAGCCGCAAAGGTTCGACAATCTACGTGCACGACGAGAAACTCACCGATGAAGTGCGCGACTATCTTTCCGGCCTCGGCATATCCATCCTCCCCTACGAGGAGGCTGCCAATTGCCCCTATCGCACAATGGAGGGCCCCAACCCCATCCCGCTCATGAAGGGCATCAAAAATGTCGTAGAGATCGAAGGCTACAAGTCGGCCCTGTTGAAGGACGGTATAGCCCTCACCCGCTTCTACCATTGGCTGGAAGACACCCTGGTGCATGGCAAGGCATTCTGCAACCAGTGCGACGACACCTCCTGTGCCAGGAGAGCCCTCACCGAGATGGACCTGGTGCAGAAGCTCATCGACTTCCGCAGCGAACAGCCCCTCTACCGCGAAGAGTCGTTCCCGGCCATCGTTGCCTGGAACGAACATGCCGCCATGCCGCATTATGAGCCTTCAAAGGAACACGACACGCCCATCGTCGGCGATGGACTGCTCCTCATCGACACGGGCGGACAATACCTCGATGGCACCACCGACATCACCCGCACCATCGGTGTGGGCAAGGTGAGCGATGCCATGAAACGCGACTACACGCTGGTGCTGAAAGGACACATCCGTCTGGCAAGCGCCGTCTTCCCTCGCGGCACACGTGGCGACCAGCTCGACGCCCTGGCACGCATCGACCTCTGGCGCGACGGCAAGACCTATCGTCACGGCACCTCGCACGGCGTAGGACATTACCTGGGCGTACACGAAGGTCCCGAGTCAATTCGTATGGAGCACAATCCCCAGGTGCTGTGCGACGGAATGATCTTCTCCAACGAACCCGCCATCTATCTGGGCGGCAAATACGGCATTCGTCATGAGAACCTGGTGCTCGTGCGCCCCTTCGACGTGGCCACCGATGCACCCGATGCCACTCCCTGCGACCCGACGGAGCAGGGCGAGTTCCAGTGCCTCGACACACTGACGCTATGCTACATCGACACCTCGTGCGTCGTCAAGGATATGCTCGACAAGGACGAACTCGCTTGGCTCAACGAGTACAACCAACGCGTCTTCGACACCGTTTCGCCCCATCTTGACGAAGCCGACCGCACCTGGCTCGAAGAGAAGTGCAAGGCTCTCTGACGCCAGAACTGCCCCATCAAACAGAAATAACCATACTTATTTTTATGAATTCTTCAAAGAGACTACTCTGGTCCACGCTTTTGGCGCTTCTCATCGCACAGGCAGCGATGGCGAATGCCGAACAGCGGTTCCGGTATTACGACCACATCACGTTCTACGATGTCTATGCAGGCACCGTAAGTCCCAATGACGCGCCGGTTCCCGAAGGCATCTATCGCCTCAACAATTCGCGCTACGCCACCCTACTTCCTGCTGAAGATCTCGACAGGATGGGCGACACGTTGCGCCTCGAGGTCAGCATCAGCGCCCTTTGCGACAACTACGACCGCATCGGTTCGGTCGATCTGGTGCTGATGTCGCGCGATTCGCTCACCTACAACGACTGCGTGCACGTCAAGCCCAACGGAGGGAAGTACTCCGGTCGCCTCGGCGACACCGACCCGAGCATCCAGCGCATCGAGATCGGACGATTCATCACCCCGTTCATGGACAAGAACAAGGGTGTCGATGTGCCCTACTCGTGGGACATCTCCTTCCTCTCGCCCCTGCTGCACGACAAGGCATTGCGCGACACGATGAACCTCTGGCTCGAATTCCACCTCGAAGGCGTGCCCTACGCTGCCAACACACAGATTGCGGGCTGCTCAGGCCGCAACGACGTGTTTGCAGGCACGCTCGACATCGTCTCCAGCGACACGTCCGACGACAAGCCCATGCAACGACAACTCACCCTGCCCCTCGCCTACGAACGTTATCTGAACTCCTACAGCAAGGGTCACAGCGACGAGGAAGGAACCACCGTGGCACATTACCAGGTGCATCTCGACGAAGCCATGAGCGACGCGATGTTCCTGATGGTCAACTCCAACCACGGCGCCAACTCGGGTGGCGAGGAATACAACCGCCGACTGCACTACGTCTGGGTCAACGAATGGATGGCAATGGTCTATCGTCCCGGCCGCACCTCCTGCGAACCCTTCCGAATGTACAACACCCAGGCCAACGGCATCTACGGCTCGTCCACAATGACCGACGAAGCCTGGCAGTCGTTCAGCAACTGGTGTCCGGGCGATGTCATCGACAACCGCATCATCCACCTCGGAGCCATTCCCGCTGGCGACTATGACTTCCGTCTGATGGTGCCCGATGCCGTCTTTAACGACAATCAGGGCTATTTCCCCTTCTCACTCACCTTCTTCGGTGTGCAGGAAGGCGATATCGATGGACTCAAAGCCATCGTCGAAGAAAGTCGGCCCTCCTCGCATATACGCTGGGACGGCGACCGCCTTCTCATCGACAGTCCCGACAAGCACGTCACCGAATGGACCCTGCTGAATGCCGCAGGTCAGCGCATTCTGGTGCAAAACGGGGCCGTGAGCGAAATCAAGATGTCTAACCACCCGACCTCGGTCTATATCCTCCTCATGCTGATGAACGATGGCACCACCGAGTTCCACAAATTCTTCAAGAGATGAGGACGTTCTTTAAATATAATATAATGTGTGACGCTGCATCTTCGCTCCGACGCCTTGTGCTGCTGCTCCTGCTGGTCATCTCTGCCGAAAACGCATCGGCACAACTCACCCTGGGCTATTGCGACGAAGAGGGGTACACGTCAAGCCTTACCAATAACAGCACCACAGCGACCATCTCGTGCGCCATGGGCCTCACCCCCGCCCTGCAGGCCGACTATACGTTCTGCTCCATCAGTTACCTTCGCATCCTGCTCACCGCGCCCGAAAACCTCACTTCGTTCAAAGTGTGGCTACGAAAGGACTTGAACGACGTCGAGGACCTCTCCTCCATCGACATCGAGCCATCGGCCTTGGTCGAAGGATGGAACGACATCGCCCTCCCCGACAGCATCCGCCTCACGGGCGCTGAAACCTATTACTGCGGCTACTCCTACCGGCAAAGCGTCAAGACACGCATTCCCCTCAGCGGAACCAAAGGGACAGACGAATCGTTCTACGTCTCGACTGGTGGCACGTGGCGCGACATGAGCGACCGCTATGCACCCATCTGCATTCGTGTTGGTCTGAGCAGCAACTATCAGTACGCCATGGAACTCCTCGACCTGCGCCTCGATCATCGCTGGTTCGACATCCACAGCGAAGGCGACTCCATCGTCCTGCGGGGCAGCATACGCGATCTCGGCAGCGATCCGCTGCATCAGTTCCGTGTGACTGTCGAAGAAGCCGACCTTAACCGCCACGAGGCCACTTACGACTGCGCCAGCACAAGTTTCGGCTATTCCGTTCCCTTCAAATTCAGTTTCCCGCGCAGCGAAAACATCACTTCCACCAGTCCTGACATCCCCATCCACCTCGCCATCTCCCAGCCCAACGGGCAGGAGAACCAATGCGACCACGCGACCCGTCGGACGCTCTACTACGAATTGGGCGAAAGCAATCCCGACCCGCTTGTCGCACCCACCAACCTGCTGATTGAGGAATTTACGAGCGAAAGCAACGGATATGCCCCCGCAGGCCAGACGCACCTCAGAAACAGCATCGAGCGCGCGCTGCAACGCATCCCCGACGCCCATCCCGAAGTGATCATCCTCAGCCGTCACGAGGGCTATGGTCCTGCAGATGCCTGGCGTGTGGCAGGCTCCGACTACAAGGCCACGTTTTTCGGGCCCGAACAGCTCACTTTTGCCCCCGCAGCCATGGTTTGCCGCAACGGTCTTCCCTTCTCCACCACCCTCGACGAAGACATCCTCGCACAGCTGATTTCCGAGCGCCTGAATGTACAATATGGCAGCATCAGGTTCGACGAAATTACGTTCGATGCCGGCACCCGCACAGTGTCTGCCACCCTCACGACGCACCTTTACGGTATCTCGGTGTACAAGAACCCCACCCTGGTGGTCTGCATCAAGCAGGACAAGGCAGCATCTGTTGCACAAAAGAACTATTATCCAACGCTTTACGACAGCGACTGGCAGCGCGACGTGTTGCGCAGTTTCATCCCCTTGCCCCACGCGGGCCGCCTGCTCGGCGATGCCGATCCCGAAGCCGTTGCCGCCGGTTTGGTCCAGGTTTCCGACTGCGTCGACAGGCAGTTCACCATCAGCCAAACCCTTCCCTCCGACATCACCTCGAAGGAGGGTCTCTCGCTCGTCGCCTACATTTTCGACAATAACTACACCGACCAGATCATCGCCGTTTCTCAGTCAAAATTCTGAAAAACTTGGCATATATGAATGACAAATCGCCCCGTAAAGAGGCGATTTTTTATTTTTTTATAAAAAAATCGTGCAAACGTTTGCACATTTGTTGGAAATCCCCTATCTTTGCATCGTGTTTTTCATGGTATTAGATTTAAGGTAATGTGAATTCGAGCCGTCGCGATGACGGTTCGGATTTTTTTTTGGCCCACCTCCCAATTGTTAATTGTTAATTATTAATTATTAATTGTTAATTGTCTTATCATCTCCACCGCCTTGTCCATGATCCGATAGAGTTCTTCGACCGTCTCGGCACGAAGCATGGCGATGCGCGTCTCCCTGAAGTTCGGAATCCCCTTGAAGATGGGGGTGGCAGCCAGGTGACGACGGATGTGCAGGATGCCGCGATATTCGTCGATACGCGCCACGCTCTCCTCCACCTGGTGCTTCAGGGCCATCACGCATTCGTCGAGCGGGATGGGAGGCAGTTCCTCGCCTGTCTCGAGCAGGTGCTTGATCTCCTTGAAGATCCACGGCCGTCCGAAGGTGGCACGTCCCACCAGGATGCCATCGACACCCGTTTCCTCGAAGCGCTGCCGTGCAATCTGCGCCGATGTGACGTCGCCGTTGCCGATGATGGGGATATGGATGCGCGGATTCCGCTTCACCTCGCCGATCAAGGTCCAGTCCGCTTCACCATTGTACATTTGCGAACGCGTACGCCCGTGTATGGCCAGGGCCTGGATGCCGCAGTCTTGCAACTGCTCGGCCAGCGTGGTAATGATCTTGTGCTCGCAGTCCCAGCCCAGACGCGTCTTCACGGTCACCGGCAGCTGCACGGCATCGACCACGGCACGCGTGATCTCGAGCATCAGCGGGATGTCGCGCAGCATTCCTGCACCGGCACCCTTGCCAGCCACGCGCTTCACGGGGCAGCCGAAATTGATGTCGATGATGTCCGGCCGCGCCTGCTCCACAATCTTGGCAGCCTCGACCATCGAAGGCACATCGCGTCCGTAGATCTGGATTACCACAGGGCGCTCCTCGTCCAGCACACGCAGCTTCTTCATCGTCTTGTCAATGCTTCGAATCAACGCGTCGGCCGACACAAATTCCGAATAGACCATGTCCGCTCCGAAGCGTCGGCACTGGAGGCGGAAACCCACATCAGTGACATCCTCCATTGGCGCCAGCATCACTGCGCGTTCGGGCAATGTTACATTTCCAATCTTCATAAATATTAAATAATTTTAAGAATTTGCTATTTTGATAGTGCAAAGATAACTATTTTTGTGCAATATTGCACATTTTGAGGCAAAGAAATTGTTTTTTTTCGAAGAAATAATTATATTTGCAGCGATATAAACAGTATAAGGCCTTAAAAAAAGGCTGAATAGTGCCAACAAATCAACCAAAATCAATATTACTAACAACAACAACTTTTTTCTATGTGGTTAACATCTTCGTCAATCGGTCGTAAGGTGGTAATGAGCGTCACTGGCGCCAGCCTCGTGCTCTTCCTCACCTTCCACATGCTGATGAACCTTGTTTACGTGTACGATGTCATGGTAGGTACACCTGCCGACGGACATTACTATGACAAGGTTTGTGAATTCTTGGGCACCAACTGGTATGCTCTTCTCGGTACTGCCGCTTTGGGTCTGCTCGTTGTAATCCATTTCGTTTTTGCCTTCATTCTGACTTTCCAGAACAGGAAAGCTCGTGGCAATGATCCTTATGCCGTATCTGGCAAGCAGCCTGTACACTGGGCAGCCAAGAACATGCTTGTACTCGGTATCATTATTGCATGCGGTTTGCTCGTACACCTCTTCAACTTCTGGCACAAGATGATGTTTGCCGAGCTGGCAGGTATTGAAGGCAAGTTTGCCCCCACTGCAGGCTTCGACTGGATTACCTACAATTTCAGCTATGGCATCCTCGACATTGTTTATCTTGTCTGGTTCTGCGCTCTCTGGTATCACCTGACCCACGGTATCTGGTCGTCCATGCAGACTCTCGGTCTGAACGGCAAGGTTTGGCTCAATCGCTGGATTTGCATCAGCTACATCTGGGCCACCGTCATTGTTTGTGGTTTCGTGCTCGTACTCATCGCTGCCATCGTCCAGAATGGCGGAGCCATGAACTGGGGCTGCTGATTATTATTCATTCATTTAATCCATTAATTCAATTCAGACTATGGCTATTGAACACATCATGGACCCCGCGCTCAGCCGCATCCCTGAGGGAAAGCTTGCTGACAAGTGGACGAACTATAAGGCACATCAGAAACTGGTGAACCCTGCCAATAAGCGCAAACTCGACATCATCGTCGTAGGTTCCGGCCTCGCTGGCGGTGCTGCAGCTGCTACACTCGGCGAAATGGGTTTCAAGGTAAAGTGCTTCTGCATCCAGGATTCTCCTCGCCGCGCTCACTCCATCGCTGCACAGGGCGGTATCAATGCTGCCAAGAACTATCAGAACGACGGTGACTCGGTTTATCGTCTGTTCTACGACACCATCAAGGGCGGTGACTACCGTGCTCGTGAGGCCAACGTTTATCGCCTGGCTGAGGTTTCGAACAACATCATCGACCAGTGCGTAGCCCAGGGCGTTCCTTTCGCTCGCGAATACGGCGGCACCCTCGCCAACCGTTCGTTCGGTGGCGCTCAGGTATCGCGTACCTTCTATGCCAAGGGTCAGACAGGCCAGCAGCTGCTGCTCGGCGCCTACTCTTCGCTCAACCGTCAGATCGAGAAGGGCACCGTTACCATGTATCCACGCCGTGAGATGCTCGACGTTGTCCTCATCAAGGACAAGGAGGGTGTAGATCGCGCACGTGGCATCATCTGCCGCAACCTCGTTACCGGCCAGCTCGAGCGCTACTCTGCTCATGCAGTTGTTGTTGCTACCGGTGGTTATGGCAATGCCTACTTCCTCTCCACCAACGCCATGTCGTGCAACGGTGGTGCAGCCATCCAGATCTATCACAAGGGCGCTATGTTTGCCAACCCTTGCTACGCTCAGATTCACCCCACCTGTATCCCCGTTCACGGCGACATCCAGTCGAAGCTGACCCTGATGTCCGAGTCACTCCGTAACGACGGCCGCATCTGGGTACCCAAGAAGCTCGAAGATGCCAAGCGTCTGCAGCGTGGCGAGATTCGTGGTCACCAGATTCCCGAAGAAGATCGCGACTACTATCTCGAGCGCCGTTATCCCGCATTCGGCAACCTCGTTCCTCGCGACGTGGCTTCACGTGCTGCCAAGGAGCGCTGCGACAAGGGCTTTGGTGTCAACAGCACCGGTCTCGCTGTATTCCTTGACTTCTCCGACGCCATCAAGCGCCTCGGCAAGGATGTGGTAGCCGACAAGTACGGCAACCTCTTCCAGATGTATCAGAAGATCACCGACGACAACCCGTACGAGACCCCAATGATGATCTATCCTGCCATCCACTACACCATGGGCGGCATCTGGGTTGACTACGAGTTGATGACCACCGTCAAGGGTCTGTTCTGTGCAGGCGAAGCCAACTTCTCCGACCACGGTGCAAACCGCCTCGGTGCTTCTGCACTCATGCAGGGTCTCGCCGACGGTTACTTCGTACTGCCTTACACCTTGCAGAACTACCTCGCCGACCAGATCCAGGTTCCACGCTTCTCGACCGATCTCCCCGAATTCAAGGAGGCCGAGGATGGCGTTCGTGCCAAGATCCAGAAGATCATGGCCGTACAGGGCAGCCGCACTGTCGATTCCATCCACAAGGAACTCGGTCACATCATGTGGGAGCACGTCGGCATGGGTCGTACCAAGGCTGGCCTCGAAGAGGGCCTCAAGAAGCTCGGTGAGCTCCGCAAGACCTTCTGGAAGGAAGTTTATGTTCCCGGTGAAGCCAACTCGCTCAACACCGAGCTCGACAAGGCCATCCGTCTGCTCGACTTCATCGAGGTCGGCGAACTCATGGCACGCGACGCCCTCCATCGTGAGGAGTCCTGCGGTGGTCACTTCCGTGAGGAGCACCAGACCGAGGAAGGCGAAGCTAAGCGCGACGACAAGAACTTCATGTACGTAGGCTGCTGGAAGTACATGGGCGAAGGCAAGGAGCCCGAACTCTACAAGGAGATGCTCAACTACCAGGAGATCAAGGTACAGACACGTAACTACAAGTCATAATTCACCCTTTTAAATAATTAGCAACTATGGGAAAAGAAAGTTTTCTGAACGTAAACGTTAAAGTTTGGCGTCAGCGCGGCCCAAAGGAAAAGGGCGAATTCAAGACCTATCGCGTTGAGCACGTTTCGACCGAAATGTCGTTCTTCGAGATGATGGACACGCTGAACGAGCAGCTCATTAACAAGCACGAGGAGCCCATCGTCTTCGATCACGACTGTCGTGAAGGCATCTGCGGCACCTGCTCGCTGTACATCAACGGCCGTCCACACGGCATCGACGACGCCATCACCACTTGCCAGCTCCACATGCGCAAGTTCAAGAACGAGGAGACCATCACCGTTGAGCCATGGCGCTCGGCAGGCTTCCCCGTCATCCGCGACCTGATGGTTGACCGCTCGGCATTCGACAAGATCCAGCAGGCTGGTGGCTACACCTCCATCAACTGTGGTGCTGCCCAGGATGCCAACGCCATCCTCATCTCGAAGGTCGATGCCGACGAGGCTATGGACTCTGCTTCCTGCATCGGCTGCGGCGCTTGCGTTGCTGCCTGCAAGAACGGTTCTGCTATGCTCTTCGTCAGCGCCAAGGTGAGCCAGTTCGCTCTCCTGCCACAGGGCAAGGTCGAGGCTGCTCGTCGTGCCAAGGCAATGGTAGCCCGCATGGATGAACTCGGATTCGGTAACTGCACCAACACCCGCGCCTGCGAGATGGAGTGCCCCAAGAGCGTGAAGATCTCCAACATCGCACGTCTCAACCGCGAGTTCATCAAGGCCAAGCTTGCCGACTGATCATCGATCCCCGCTTCTCCATCCGAGAAGAAACACTGATATTACGGCTCCCGAAAAGAATTCGGGAGCCGTTTTTAGTTCTATCTTTCACCCCAACAAAGTTTTTGAGTCGAAAATTTGGAATACTGCAAGAAAAGCCGTATCTTTGCACCGCGTTTTGAGCAAAAATAAAAAAAATTTTGCTTTGGAGTTAACAGGAGTTAGCAGGAGTTAGCGCTACGCGCGGGAGTTAACGGACGTATGTTTCCTAAGTCCCAATTCCTACAAGGCGAAGGTATCGTCCGCTAACTCCCAGTAACTCCCGATAACTCCCGATAACTCCCTAAATTAAATCATATGAGATATTTTGGTAATTTATTCTGGGGCGCTCTTCTACTGATGCTTGGCATCATCGCCCTCCTTTGGGCCACCGATGTAATCGAAAATATTGCATTCCTCAAGGTTTGGTGGCCAATGTTCATCATCATCCCGTGTGCAATTCGTCTGATGTTCGCTCCCGACAAGATCATGTCGCTGCTCGGTCTCGGCATCGGTGTAGTTCTCCAGCTCTACCGTTGCGGTCTCATCGAGGACTTCAAGACCACCGCAGCCATCACTGGCGCAGTAGCCCTCATCATGATTGCCCTGCAGGTTCTGACCCGTGGTGGACGTATGCCGAGAGGTGGACACCGCTAATTTAAAACAAGAGCGGCTGGCTTCACAGCCCGCCGTCCTCAAACACACATGAATAGCTAAATAATTTTATAAACACACACTATCTTATAACCAAACTTTAAATCTTAATTTTCACATATAAGATGATATCTAGATCCGGAAGTTTAATCTTCGCGGGTCTTTTTTTCTTTTTTGCGGTGCAAAGATAAAGACTTTTTTCCAAACAACAAAGTACAAATGTAGCAAAATATTTAGATTTTGTGCAAAAAATCAAAAAAACAACATTTGTGGACCATATATGTAACAATTTTTGACTCGAAAAAGTCAGAAATTGCACAAGATTGTACGAATTTACACCCACTTTGTGCAACATTTTTCATTTTCGACACGAAAAATTTCCCCAACAGGGCGAGATAATTTGGAAATCTCGGAAAAGAATCCTATCTTTGTACCCTCAAAAAAACGAGAATATGGTATATCTACTCGATTCGACAATAGGCTTTCCCGATCCGAGGGATGGCGAACCCGACGGACTGTTTGCCGTGGGCGGCGACTTGAGCACCGAGCGTCTGCTGCTGGCGTATAGCTGGGGCATCTTTCCATGGTATGCCTTCCGTGCCGAAGACACCTGTCAAGAGCTCATCGATTCCACCACAGGCAAACCCTACATCCAGTGGTGGTGCCCGATGAAGCGCTTTGTCATCTTCCCCGACGAGATCCACGTCTCCCACTCCATGCACCAGGAGCTCAACAAGGTCAAGCGTGGGGAGCTGCACGTCACCGTCAACGACGCCTTCGAGCAGGTCATCGACCAGTGCGGCACGCTGCGTGAGGAAGGCTTGGGTGCCTGGCTCGGTCCCGAGATGAAGGAAGCCTACACCCGACTGCACGACCAAGGCTTTGCCATGAGTGTCGAGGTATGGAAGGACGGCTCGCTCGTGGGCGGCCTCTACGGCGTCACCTTGGGCAGCGGCTTCTATGGCGAAAGCATGTTCTCGCTCATCCCCAGTGCCTCGAAGATTGCCCTCATCATGCTTGCCCGCCTCATGAAGCAGCTCGGCAACTCCCTCATCGACTGCCAGTTCGAGACACCCCACCTCAAGACTATGGGCGGCCGCTACATCGACTATGACGAATACCTGAAACTCATCCGGCAGAAGAACGGGGAATAACTGATGTACAAACCTACCTTATTTAATTATGAATAATACTGAAAAACTACGCGAACTGATGACCCTTGATGGCAGCATGAATATATCTGACATTGAGGTTCGTTTTAGTGAAATTGCAAAGTTGCTGTTTAATAAGTTCGCTATAAAGCAAGGCGAGAAAACCTATCTCTTCAAGGAAATCGAGTTTTACTTCTACAACCAGCATCATCGCGATATCATCACTCATCCTCGCATATCCGAACCTCTCTGCTGGTATGTCAACGACTTTGGCGGCATTGACCTCAACTTCAAGAGCGAAATTGAGTATGATAAGGCATCCAAGAAATTCATTTTGGATGACGAGTCGTATTTCGGAGGCATCCTCCTTCGCAAACTGATTAGCGAAGATGGAAGTGAGGAATTGAATGGTCCATGGGCTTGTGCCGAAATATTCAGATGGCATGATGCTATTGGTTCTGATCCGGCTTTCCCTAAGTTGGTCGAACATGATAATGGTGAGGTAGACTCATCCCAAAATAAGCGCACCAATCTCTTGACTGGTACCAAAACGGAAGAAAAGGTTAGGAAGAAGCTAAATTATATCCTCAGCATATATAAGGAATATCCAGCAAACAAAGATTTCTGTCAAGACTTTAATACCTTCTATGAAAAGCTATATAAGTATGAGCGAAAATAAAATGTTGATGCACGATCGGGAAACGACAGAAGTGTATTTCTCTCTTTGGTTGAAGGATAAGAAAGAAGGTTTCCCTATATTTTATAAGCAATTGACCGACCTCCTTAATGGAATTGGTATAGTACCCAAAGAATTGAAGTCCACCAAAGATTATTGGGCTCGTGACTATATGCCCATACAACTAGGACGTAATGAGTTCTTGAAGTACCGCTATTATCCGGATTATCTTGTAAAGAGCAAGAATCCCAATGATAAGAAATACATTTCTAATGTATCAACTGTACTGCGTGGCATAGGCACCCCTTGTCGTTCGACCAAACTCATTATTGATGGCGGCAATATGGTGCCCTGTGGACCATACATTGTAATGACAGATAAGGTGTTTACCGAGAACGGCTACGCGAAAGAAGATGCCGACTTCAAGGATTTGCTGGAATCTGAGCTTGGTCATCCGGTCATCATTATTCCATGGAAATCATACTCTGACGATGTCTATGGGCACGCTGACGGCTTCATCAAGTGGTGTGGAGGCAATCGCGTTCTGATGGGGAATCATGGCGATATAAACCCTCCAGAGGCTGCTGCAATCAGAGAAAAACTTGAAAGCTATGGCTTCGAAGTGACAGAGATGCGTTTCAAGGATCGAGTATCCTCACCACAAACTAACCTGAATTGGGCGTATATCAACTTCCTGCAGGTTGGCAGGAACATCATCATGCCAATATTCAATATCGATGAAGATGAAATAGCCAAGCAATTCATCCAAGATGCCTTCCCCGATTGCACGATCTATCAGATTGAAATGACAGAAATAGCCCTAAAAGGTGGCGCCTTGCATTGCATCAGCTGGAATATACTTCCCCCTGCATAGAGATACTCACGACCAAAAAAGAAGGCATGGCTTAGGTAAAACTGTACCGACTGTACCGGTTCATCACCTTCGCACTTTATTTAAGTTATTTCAAGGGAAAACGCCTATTGGTTTTTTAAAGCGGAATAGTTACTTCATACCTTTTTTTATCCGTTATTAGTTCACTGATAGTTTTCTTAGTTTGATATCCTTTTTGACCTGACGATAATGGCTTTTTGAAATAGTCTTTTACGCTGGTAAGTTTGTATTCAAATGAAGCGTCAATAGAAGATTTTGAAAATATGCCATTGACCATTACCTCTGCCTTAGATCTGAATTCTTCGGCAAAGGGGTTCTCACAATAATTAGCAGCCACATTTAGAAAATGAATTGGTTTTTCGGGTTTCTTATTGATGGCGAATAGGACAATGCCGAGGAGATGACAGGTTTCTTGCTTTGCATCAAACCAGAATTTCTGTTTTTGATCTTTGGCAATACTCTCGATCTCTTCGATAAAGTGAAGAAATGCATTCATCACGATACTTTTATTTTGGTACCTTTCCTCGATGGAATAAGTTGTGTCCTTACCTTTGGAATTCTTATAAGTATTGTTTGTATTCCAATAGGCCTCAGGCAGTTGCTTCTTATAACTCTTATTATTGATTTTCTCGGTGTATTTGCTTTCTATGAAGTAAATGCCATCTTCCTTTTCGTAATATACATCCATGTCGGGATGAATCTCACGACCTCTAGACTTTATGCCAGGAAGTTTTTTCTCGAACTCTATGGCTTCATAGGCTGGATCACACGCCATCCACGAATATAGATCGAAACAGAGCCTTGCAGAACTTGTGAGGCTCCAAAACTTTTTTGTCAATTCGTTGCCTTTACCATGTAAATACTGTTGCTTAAAGCATTCCTGCTTGCCACCTTTTGTGTAGGGTATGGAGAGTCGATCTAAATACTCTTTTTTTAACTCTTCCTTCATAATTGTCTTAGTATAAAAAGATTATTAATTGTTGTTTTTCGGGGTGCAATATAGTCATTATTTTGGACTTGTCCAAATAAACAAATAAAAAAAAGAAGATTAACTGCAAATTTGAGGATATACACATTAGGGTGACTGTTCTGATGTTATTTTTCTAATTGCTTTTTCCCTAATTTGTCTTGCTCGTTCAGTTGTAAGATTCTTGCGATTATCTATCTCTTCATGAGATTCTGGATTGCAGTCAAGACCAAACCATCTGGTTAGGATGGCCTTTTCACGCTCGTTTGTGAGCCGTTCGACAAGTTCCCTTTTTTCTTCATCGGTTAGATTAGAAGGATTTTTATTGCCATCTGTTATACTCACTACAGCGAGAATACTTGCTCGAATGTACCACACAGCGTAAGCTATGAATTTGAATCCGCGGTGAGGGTCGAACTTCTTTGCAGCGAGTTCAAGTCCCTTGTAACCGGTTTCGATAAGTTCATCAAGGCTTCGTCCTCTATCTTGATAATGCATGGCAAGACTTACGACAAAACGAATTTTTCCATTGATGAGTTGCTTGAGGGCGTCTTCGTCACCACTCTTGATGCGATTGCCGAGTTCAATTTCCTGCTCTGTAGTGAGCCAAGGTTGCTCGGATGCCGCTTTAAGAATTGATTCGACTGAAGGATTGTTGGGCATAGTATTTTCCTTGTTCATATTATATCGTAGAAATAAAGTGTCTCTATTATATATACGAATGGAAAATTCAGAAACTGGCATTTTCGGTGTGATTTATGCAGAAACTCCGCATAACAGCATTAATTTTCCTCTTCTTTTTGCAAATATCTGTTCATGGAGGCCTTAATTTCCGACAGGATTTCTTCTCGATAGTCTATTGGCTCCAGCACTTCAACGTTTGGTCCCATTTCAAGGATTTTTGACTTCAAATCAGGAGTCAAGCATACACGATATGTAAACTCAGCAAACTCTCCATAACGTGATTTTCCTTCACTTTGAGATTTATGCAAAGGAAGCATTCTTATGTATTCCATTTGCACTCCGTACACTCTTATCTTAAGGTTTACTACAGGAAGTTCATCGTTAACATATATCCCAACCACATTTTCATAATACTTTCGCGGGTTGAAATCCTTTGGAAATTCAAATTGCTTGCTGGTTGTTTGAAGATCAAGAATTCGCTCAAGAGCCAAGTGCCTGATGCTTTCTTTTTCTTTTATGTATCCAAGAACATACCATCTGCGATTATATACCTTCATGGAATAAGGCTGCATAGTAAGCGTTTCTCTTCGTCCTTCATAACGTTGATAATCAATGATTAGTTCAGTATTGCATCTCATCGACTCTACGATTGAATCAAAATAAGCAGTTCCATGTGGAATCTCTTCCAGCAATATGCGGTCACACATCATATTGAAGGTGATGAAATCCTGTGGAACGCTATATTTTCGCAGCAATAACTCGGCATATGGGTTTTGTTTCAAGACTTCTGGATTCTTGATGTAATAGGTATAGCCTCTGGATTTATCACATTCTATGATGACACCAAACATCTCCTCGATGCCTTTACGATGCTCATGAAAGGTGCGGATAGGAAGACCTCCCATATTGGCATACGGAGAACCTTCCCAAATCTTTACTATGCTTTCATAGGTAAGAGGGTATTTTGAGTTACTGATTGTGTCGAGCAACCAAATGTATCTAAGATATGTTTTACTTATCATACTTCACTTTTTTGATCTTATTCATTATAATAACGGGAAGTTATGAAATAAATTGTAGATCTTATGCGGAATTTTTGCAGAGAAAAAGTCAAAATAGCCGATTTTATGGATTTCTTATCGTATAATATATAGAACTATAAAAAATTATCAAAAAAAGATGGTAAAGAAAAAGAACCAAAAGAAAAGAGATGTGCACGCCAAGAAGAATGCAATCGAGGCCCTTCGTTTTCAAACCCTTTGGGGACTGAAACAATTAGGCCAAGCTGAAGGAAGTGTGCTTCATCAACTCGTTGATGCGGAGATTGATTTCATCGCGGAACTGGAACTCGCTCAGGATTTATTAACAGCCAAGTCGTTCGTTGATGCAGTGAAACAGAAATTTGCAGTAACTCCAACGCAAGAGAAAGGCGATTTGATCAAAAGCCCCACTGCTATAGCCCTTGGAATAGCATCTATCAATGAGATAGAGGGCATGGGTATGCCTCTGTCTTGGAAGGATATGGTTGACCAGAAACTTCTGACTATTTATTTCCCCGAAGAATACAGAAACGACATTGTAGATTGGGCAAAGGAAAATAGATACAATACTTCAACCTATCTTGGAAGACCAATTTTGAAATTAAGTAAATTGTATTTAATAATTGAAAGAACACGAAAATGAAAAGATACTATTAAAAATCGCGGTATGTCCCCCCAACGAACGTTAGGGGACATCATTCGGCAGAACCATGTCCTTCTGCGAACGATAGAGGACATCCTGCCATCGCCGCATGTCCTCCAACGAACGTTAGGGGACATGACACCAGCTCCGCATGTCTTTCAATGAACGTTAGAGGATATGCCACCATCGTCGCATATCCTTCAACGAACGTAAGCGGACATGTCCCCATCGTCGCATGTCCTTCAACGAACGTTAGGGGATATGCCACCATCGTCGCATGTCCTTCAACGAACGTTAGAGGATATGCCACCATCGTCGCATGTCCTCCCACGAACGTTAGAGGACATGCCGTCATCGTCGCATGTCCTCCAATGAACGTTAGGGGACATACGACGATCTGAAATAGGGTTTTTCATTTTCGGATTAATGTTTGTCTCAATTCGAAAAGCCAGGTTCAATCACGAATTGTCTATCCATTACGTAAGATAGCATTCTGACGGCCGACAGAATACTTAATCCAAATGCGGAAGTACTTAGTCGGCCGTCATGATGCGTTATGCTGGAGGAGCAAGTACTCTGACGCGCGACATAGTACTCTATCCAACTGCGGAAACACTCTGACGGCCGTTACGATGCTCTATCCAACCGAAGCATGACCAATCTTGGCCAAGAATGGTCATTCTCCGAACGAAGCAAGTACTCTGTCGCGCGTCAGAGTGCTCTATCTGGTAGCAGCGAGTATTTTGTCGGCCGTCATAATGCTTTCTCCAATTGCGGAAATACTCTGTCGGCCGTCAGAGTACTCTATTCAGAAGAAGCAAGTATTCTGTAGGCCGTCAGAATGCTCACTCCAATTGCGGAAGCACTCTGTCGGCCGACATAATGCTTAATCGATTATCGCTAGCGTGCTTCAAGGCTACTTAACCCATAAAGAGGTAAGATATTTACTTTGCGTTCAGCAAACTCGTCAGAGGGATCGTAGTATTCGAATTGACCATAGTTTTCAAGAGAGGTTCTCACAGCTTCATGAAGACCACGCAGGCGCATAAATAACCAAAGACTCTGCATGCTGCCACTTGTGCTTGCCTTTACTTCAATGGGCAATACTTTTCCCTCATTTGGCCGCAGGTAATCCACTTCGGCACTACTACCTCGCTCCATACGTTGCCAATAATGCATTTCTGCTCGTTGATAGCAGTCAGCGTATTTTACAAGCTCCAATCCCGCAAACATCTCTGAGGCACCACCCTTATTTACAAAGTCAACGTCAGAAGCCATCAATATGTCTTTCGCAGGATTACCCAACAATGTCTGCATCACTCCCAAATCAAAAAACAGATACTTCACATAGTTGTTGTTTTCTTCGGCTCCCAACGGTAATCCTGTGCCATCGGTGTGCTTGACGGGTATTATCAGGCCTGCCAATGTTAACAATTGCAGAGCATCCCTTATTAAGGAAGAATGGACATCTTTTGCAGCAGCCGAATAGACGAACTTCTTTCCTGCTTGCAGCGCCACCGATCGTAAAACTTGTCCTAACAAGACTGGAGAAATACGCTTCTTGTATTTTCCAAAGTCATCTTGATACGATTGCATCACATCGTTATGAACCCGTGCCACCTCAAGGTAATTGTGTGTGTCTATCCATTCTGCGACTGCTGCCGGCATTCCCCCTACGAGATAGAATGTCCTCAGTTGCTCAACCATATCTTTGTGCATCTTTTCTGGCAAAGGATTTTTACTATTTGCTTTGCGTTTATAATCCACTGAGATATCAAGGCCTTGGGCAAGCAGAAATTCATCGAAGGAAAAAGGATACATGTACATGGAGCGAATTCTCCCCACACCAAAAGATGGCAACTCTTGTAATGTAAACTCTAACAATGACCCTGCAGCAATGACATGTAATTCAGGATAATCTTCTTTGAAGTATCGAAGTGACATGATTGCTTCCTGGGACACCTGTATCTCATCAATAAAAAGCAAGGTTTCGCCAGCTATGATGGGAATAGAGAGTGTAGCGCTCAGTTTTTCGCATGTTGTCTTCACATCAATATTTGCTGGAAACATCATCCTGAGGTCAGGCTGTTTTTCCAGATTTATTTCTACAAAGAAACGGAACTGTTTTGCCAATTCTCTTACCGCAGTGGATTTCCCGACTTGTCGTGCTCCACGAATAAGTAGAGGTTTACGCTTTGGGGATTCTTTCCATTCGATAAGTTTTTCGTCTATGAGTCTTTTGTAATATTTCATATGCTTCTGTCTTATTATTTTGGTGCAAATATAGTAAAATCTTCCAAAAGTCAAGGCAAAAAATCATAGAAATCTTCCAAAAATCACCCCAAAACCAAAAATCAACCCAAAAATACAGCTAAAGTTACCAAAAATCACCCCGAAAATTACAAGTAACTTTTGGAAGAAAAAAGAAAAACGAACGCGCGACAGGGTGCTTCCAGTTGGATGATGGAGCACGCTGTCGCGCGTTTTGGGGGAAGATTGGATTGCTTGAATCAGAACTTGAATCAGAATACCGACCATTCGAAGAGGCCGCAGGAGGCATCGCCAGGCTGGTCAATCTCGAGACGGACGGCAGTGGTTTCGACGGGATCGAACTGAACAGTATTTGCCACACCCTTCTTGCAGGTGTATCGGTCGGCACCCGTCACTGGAGTCCACTTGCCATCGGCCGACTTGTAGAGGATACGCCAGGCAGCGGGAACCTTGCAGCCACCCCATGGAGAATCGTCAAACCAATAGACGGTGGAACTCTGTACGGTGTGTGCTTCGGGGAAGTGATACTCAATCCACTCGGTACCGCCCTGCTTTGGCCAATAATGATAGTAGGGCACGCTGCGATCCTCGGGGCCCTTGGGAACCAGACGGTCGTTGATGGCACCCAGACCAGCCACCATATGCGAGGCCTTGACGGTGGAACGCGAAGCCAATGTGGGAGGCATGGCAGGAGAGCAGGCACGGAGTTCCTGAGGAATCCAGACAAGCATCGAGCCGCGTCCACGATGATTCCAGGCATAATAGGGAATCAGATTGACACGCACCGGAGTGGCAGCAAGTTCGCCCTCGTCGTTGAACCTGAGCACCTGTGCCGAGGTGGAAAGCATCTTGACAGGATACTTGTCGAGAATGGTCTTGTCCTCGAGCTTGAATTCAGGTTTCTGGTTGATGAGGATGCTGCGCACGTCGAAGCCAGGATTGTCGGACCATTCGGCACAATAGACCAACGGACCGCGCTCCACGCTGACACGTCCCAAATCTGCCTCGACCTGAGCATTTGCCTTCACGACGCGTGCCTCCATATCGAAGTGGATCTGCACCTGGTCGCCCTTCTTCCACTTGCGGGAAATAACGGCATAGCCATTGCGAAGATCGGCATTGCTGACGGGATAATCGACACCATTGACCTGTAGACGGTAGCCGAGTCGCTTGTTGTCGCTGTACTGATAGAGGTCGCTTGGAACCACTTGATTGCGCACCCAACCCGGGATGCGGATGTTCAGGGCAAAGTCGCCACTACCCTTCTTCACGGTCAGAAGGACGTCGCCATCGTAGGGATAGGCTGTCTCCTGCTGCAAGGTGAGCGCACGCTTGCCGACCTTGAGGGTTGCCGTATTGCCCATAAAGAGATTCACAAAGACATTGTCGTCCTTCACGGCATAGATATAGCCGGGGAGTGAAGGGATGAAACGGCAGATGTTGGAAGGACAGCAGGCGCAGCCGAACCAGGCCTGACGCTGATGCTGACCGATGGATTCGAGCGGATTGGGATAGAAGAACGTACCGCCATCGAGCGACACGCCCGAGATCAGTCCGTTGTAGAGCGTGCGTTCGAGCACATCGTAATATTTCGACTCGCCATGGAGCAGGAAGAGACGATAGTTGACATAGACGTTGCCGATGGCGGCACAGGTCTCGCAATAGGCGCTCATGTTGGGCAGCTCGTAGTTCTCGCCAAAAGCCTCACCACTGGAAGTGGCACCGATGCCGCCTGTGATGTAGTATTTCTTCTCGACGATGTTGTCCCAGATGCGGTCGATGGCGTGGATATAGGCGGTGTCGCCCGTGAGGGCAGCCACGTCGGCCATACCCGAATACATATAGGTGGCACGCACGGCGTGACCTACTGCCTCGTCCTGCTGAACGACGGGCTTGTGGGCCTGCGAATACTCGTCGGTGCGGGTGGTATAGCCGCGCTTGTCGAGGAAGAACTTCGCCTGCTCGAGATACTTGGTCTCACCCGTCACGAGGTAAAGCTTTGCCAAAGCCATCTCGGCAATCTGATGCCCAGGCACACGCACCTTCTGGTCGGCACCCTCGCCAATCTCGCGGCAAACGCAGTCGGCGTAGGCACGTGCGATGTCGAGGAACGAGGTCTTGCCCGTGGCCTGATAGTGGGCAATGGCACCCTCGACCATATGACCGAGATTGTAGAACTCGTGGCTCAAATCCTCGACAAGGTCCCAACGATGTTCGCCTGCCCACTCGTGCGGATGCAGGGGGTTCATGGTGCGCGAAGTGTAGAGATAGCCATCGGGTTCCTGGGCTGCCTTCATGATGGCAATGACACTATCCATATAGACCTGAGCGGGGACCACGTCGGTGCGTCCATGACGATCGATGGCGAGCTTGAGGTCGGGGAAAGTCTGCAAAAGGTACGAACAGCCTTCGATGGTCTTATAGACATCGGTATCGTCGAAGGCAAGGCCTCCGACATGCACCGTGTCGGTATTGACACCCTGCAGGTGTTGGGCGGCAATCTCGAAGTTGCGGTAACGTCCCGTCTCCTCGCATTTGGAGAAAGCGAGCGGCACGGTCACCTCACGACTGGCTTCGAGGCGCTGGCCCCAGAAGGTGCCAGGCGTGATCTTCACACTGGTGAACGGAACGGGGTTGATGGGATAGCCACCACTTTGGGTATGTGCCAGCACAGGAAGGGCGGCAAGGGCTATCAGGGGAAGAAATTTGCTCATATGATAAAAATTAAAGAATTTGCTGAGGGGGTAGAACTTCTAGAGGATCTAGAATATCTAGAGAATCTAGAGGATCTAGAGGATCTAGAGAATCTAGAAAATCTAGACTATCTAGAATTACTGGCTAATTTATTTTCTGCTCAAAGTCAGACTGTGCAGATAGCCGGTGAAGGGCCATTCGCGCTCGGCATTGCGGCCGAGAAGGACGCGCTGGACGGGCCTGACCATAATCTGGATATCCTTTTCGCTGATGAGCACGTCGTTGATCCAAACCTTTTCGATGCGGCCATCGAAATCGACCACCACGTGCTGCCAACGGCCTTCGAGCGACGCCATGTCCTTGTAGCCCACATCCTCGTACCAACCATAATGGTTCATGACGCCGCAACGCGGCTCAGTGCCGTTGACGAGCATGATCTTCTCAAGTTCGTCGTGCGAGGAAGTGAAGTCTGCCACGCACTCGTTGAGCTCAATGGTGGGGTTAAAGAGTGTGGCTTCGAGATGATAGGGCACATTGTCGCGCCAAAGTTCGGGCATTGGGAAATCGGAAGCAAAAATGGTGGCACTGTCGAAAGGCAACGCCTTCGTGCCCTCCACCTCCTGAACGACTATCAGGCCCCGTTCATGTTCGAAGCCTCCGCTGACGACGCCGTGATTGGGAATGTACCAGATGGTGTCGCCCACCCGGAAGTCGTCGGCCGTGATGCGGATGAGTTCGTCGCCGCTTTCGCCCAACACCTTGGGTGCAGGCCATTCGAAGTTGTCCTTGTCCTCAAGGGTGCTGAACACCTTGACGTTCCAAAGCGCTCCGGGATAGCCCTGCTTCTGACAGCCCAGGAAAGTGATTTTCACATAACGGGCCTTCACGGGTACGTTCCTGCCCTTGACCACGGGTGCCACGTCAATCTTGGGCGAACCTGCATGGAGGTTCCGGCTGCGGTCGGCAAAGAGCTGCCAATACTTGCCATCGGATGAGGTCTCGATTCGATATTGATAGTACTGCGTGCCGTATTCCCATTGGGTCCAGATGGTCTCGATCTTCTGCACCTTGCCCAAATCGATCTTGAGCCACTCCTCTCCCATTCCCTTCGGACGCCACAGCGTGCCGTTGTTGTCATCGACGGCAAAGGAGGGCTTGAAGTTCTCGTCATAGAAGGAAGATGCCTCGACCTTCGCCTTGTAGGCAAGGTTCGGACTGCTCACCGATGACTTTGCCTTGGGGAATGTGCCCTGATGGGTGGGAGTGACAGGCTTGATGTTGCCTGCCTCGTCGAACTCAAGTCTGTCGATGCAGATCTGACGATGGAAGCCGCGGTTGGAATGCGGATTGTCGTGACGATGATAGACGATATAGTATTCCTTTTCACCCTTGTCGTTGACCTCTTCGAGCACCGAATGATGCCCGGGGCCATGGACGGTGCCGTCGGCATTGGTCTGCAGGATGGTACCCTTGTATTCGTAAGGACCCATGGGAGAGGTCGACGTGGCATATTGCACGTGGTAGGTCTCGTTGTGGCACGACTCGCTCGAATACATGAAATAATAGATTCCATTGCGCTTCAGGACAAAAGGTGCCTCGAAGAAGTCCTTTGCCTCGGTGTTGGGAATAAGACGCGTCTCGGTGAAGGTCTTCAAGTCCTTCGAAGCCTTGCCGACGCCACAACCGAAGCCTTCGTAGATTCCCCAGGTTCCCCAATAGACATACACTTCGCCATCGTCATCGACGAACGTCTGTCCGTCGAGCGTGATGGCACCCGTCACATAGCGGTCGTAGACCCAGATGGGTTGACCCTCGTTGTCGAACTCCTTGCCGAGCGCCATGCTTTGAGGACCACTGACGGCCACAGCCTTGGCGTGGCTTTCCGATTGGAGCAGGTTATGCCAGGGACCTACGGGCGTTTCGGCCTGACCGATATAGAGGTTGCAGGGCTGGCAATAGACCATATAATACTTTCCGTCGGTGTGCTGCATCACATCGGGCGCCCAGATCCAATGGCTTGTAGGCCAGTTCATTGGGAGGAGGGTCCAGTTCCGGAAGTCCCTGCTCGTCCAGCATTGGGCAGGGCCAAAGCCCGCACCACTGCCATCGGTGGTGGCATAGAGATAATAGGTGTCGCCGAACTTTCGGATGGTAGGATCGGCGAAATAGCCGGGGATGAAAGGATTGCCGGCACCGGGAGTGTCGAATGTGACAGGAATTTGAGCCATGGCTGACATCACGCCAGCCATGGTTCCTAATGCAAACGTCAATAAGTGTCGATTACTTTTCATCACATATAACTATCATTAACTGAGAAACTACTTTTGCAAATTCTAAAGAACTACCGAGCAACAAGCCGGAGCACGAAACCTCCGCCAGGGGCGAGATGGATACTTTGAGACGCCGAAGCATCGGCCTTGAAGGTGCGGCACTGATAATCCTGCGCCTGGCGATGGGCATTGACGCCATCGGCGTAGAGCGTGGCTTCGAAGGTCCGGTCCTTGGGCAGGAAATCGAACTTCAAGTCGATGTCACGCGCCTCCCAGTTGGTCAGACCTCCCACATACCAATTGCCATCCTTGCCCTCGCGCACGGTGACAATGTATTCGCCCAACCTGCCCTGAAGAATCTGCGTATGCTCGAAGACCGTAGGCAGGGAGCAGAGGAAACGCGTATATTCCTCCTCCCGCTGATACATCGTGGGGGCATCGCAAAGCATGGTGAACGGCGAGTCATAGACGATATAGGTGGCCAGCTGATGGCAACGTGTGCCCTGGCTCATCGGGGTGCTGTAGGCGGCATTCCAATCGCTCCGGGTGGCATTGCGCATAGCTCCCGGGGTATAATCGACGAGGCCGCTCTGCAGACGGATGAACGGGAAGGTGACGTCGTAGCGAGGCATATCCACCTCCTTGGGACTCCATTTCATCTCCTCCATGCCGAACACGCTCTCGTAGTTGATGATGTTGGGGAAGGTGCGGTTCATGCCCGTGGGCGTGAAGAAGCCGTGATAGTCGAGGGTGAGATGATACTGGGCACACTTCCCGGCAATGCGATAGGCCATTTCGGCGGCAGTCTGGTCGTTGCGGTCGAGGAAATCGACCTTGAAGCCAGCGATGCCCATGGCCGAATACTTTCGGCAAGCCGCTTCGAGCTGGTCGTCGAGCACATTGAAGACGGTCCAAAGCACCAGTCTTACATTACGCTCGGCAGCATACTGGATGAGTTCCTCCAGATTGAGCGCAGGGACAACCGTCAGCATATCACCTGCGGCAGGCTCGTACCAACCTTCGTCGAGCACCACGAACTCGATGCCGTAAGCCGACGCAAAGTCGATGTAATAGCGATAGGTATCCATGTTGATGCCCGACTCGAAGGGCACACCCGTGAGGTTCCAGTCGTTCCACCAGTCCCAGGCCACCTTGCCTGTCTGGATCCACGAGGTGTCACCGATGCGGTTCTGTGAAGCCAGGGCATAGACAAGATTGGAGACGGGCATTTCGCGATCGTCGCGTGCGACGCCAAGGATTCGCCAGGGGAAGGTGCGTGTGCCGAGACATTCGGCGATGTGGTCGCTGCCCCCCTTCACATAACTCATCTTGCGCCAGGGGTAATAGGCCATTTCGGCAGGATAGGGAGCAAATTCGGCGTTGAGCGAACCCTCCTTTGCCTGCACAAACATACCGGGATAAGCCTCGACATCACTTTCGAGCAAAGTCACCTTGGCCTTCCGGCAATCGACTGTCACGGGCAAGAACGCAGGACGCTGCTGTGCCCCGGACAATGGAGTCTCGTCATAGAAATTCTGGAATGCCATCGCATAGGGTTTCTCCTTGTTGGTCGAATAAGAGAGCCAAGCCGTGGGATCGCCCGCAAAAGCATATTGTGCCTTCTCATTATTTATAATATACGTGTGCGAGAGGCTGCTATAGAAACGATAGGCCACTCCTTCGTCATAGGCACGGAACACGACACCGAAACCCGACTTGAAGCGCAGGTCCAGTTCGTTGCCCTCCATCGTGAAACTGCTCTGACGATAGAACGGGGCATCGATGGTCTCGCTGACCTTGCGACGCCTTGCCGACTTCACCTTGCTGGCCTCGACGCGCGAACCATCGCCCAAGGTCAGGCCGATGCCCGACTCGGCAAGCAGGGTATCGCGGTCCTGCGTCAGGAGGAAACTAAGCTGCTGACCATCGGCCTTCACCTCAACATCCAGTCGTCCATCGGGCGACTGCAAGTGATAACCAACTGCCAACAGCACGATACTGAAGAACGAAAATAATGTGGTCATATTATTTGAATTCCGAAAAGGACGAAAATAGCGAAATAGACGAAAACAACGAATTAGACGCCGCAAAGATACTAAGAAAAGGTATAGAATGTTAACAAAATGGTCTAAAAAACCGAAACAATCATCCAAAACAGGAAAATTTTCGATTTGGACAATATTACCACACTTTCGGACGATAGTTGCATCGCCTTTGGCAAAAAATGCCGACTTTTGCGGCAAAATTTATAACATCTACGCACAAAAAAATGAGCAACAGCATGAAACGCCAACCCGCAAACTACCTCCCTCGGCCTCTCGCAGGGGCCATTTGCGTGAGCCTTCTGGCTCTTACGGCATGCACAAGTTCCCTTCCCGACTATCAGCAGCCTGCAGCCTCCATCCAGGAGGTTCCCTTCACGCAGGTACATATTACCGATGGATTCTGGGCTCCGCGCATCGAGACCAATCGCACCGTAAGCATCCCTTCGGCCTTCCACCAGTGCGAAATCAACGGTCGCTTCGACAACTTCGCCATTGCCGGTGGACTGAAGAAGGGTGAGCATCGCGGCGACTTCTCGTTCGACGACACCGATCCATACAAGGTCATCGAGGGTGCCTCCTATTCGCTCGCCGCACATTACGATGCCCAACTCGACCACTATCTCGATAGCGTCATCACCATCATTGCCGCTGCCCAGGAGGACGACGGCTATCTGACCACCTGCGTCACCAACCGCTGCACTCGTCTGTCGGGCTGGTGGGGCACCCGTCGCTGGGAGAAGATCAACAGCCACGAGCTTTACAATTCGGGTCACCTCTACGAAGCTGCCGTTGCGCATTATCGTGCCACAGGCAAGCGTTCGCTGCTCGACGTAGCCATCAGGAATGCCGACCTCGTCTGCCAGGTGTTTGGTCCGAACGAAGGACAGATTCATCGTCCCAGCGGACACCCCATCATCGAGATGGCCCTTGCCAAATTATATAAGGTAACGGGCGACCAGAAATATCTTGACGAGGCCAAGTACTTCGTCGAGGAGACCGGACGCTGCACCGACGGACACCAGCCCAGCATGTACAGCCAGGACCATATGCCCATCCTCGAGCAGGAGGAGATCGTAGGCCATGCCGTACGCGCAGGCTACCTCTACAGTGGCGTCGCCGACGTGGCAGCCCTGACAGGCGACAACGCCTACCAGCAGGCCATCACCCGCATATGGAATAATATGGCCAGCAAGAAACTCTTCATCACCGGAGGCATCGGCAGCCGCGCACAGGGCGAAGGCTTTGGCCCCAACTACGAACTCAACAACCACACTGCCTACTGCGAGACCTGTGCTGCCATCGCAAACGTCTATTGGAACTACCGTATGTTCCTTGCCACGGGCGATGCCAAGTATGCCGACGTCTATGAACGCGCATTATACAATGGTGTCATCTCGGGCGTTTCGCTTTCGGGTGACAAGTTCTTCTACGACAATCCGCTCGAATCGATGGGCGAGCATGAACGTCAGGCCTGGTTCGGATGCGCCTGCTGCCCAGGCAACATCACCCGTTTCGTTGCCAGTGTTCCCCTTTACATGTATGCTACACAGGCCTACGACATCTACGTGAACCTCTACATCCAGAGCGAGGCAGAGATAGAGACCGAAGGCGGCAAGGTCAGCATCAAGCAGACCACCGATTATCCGTGGGAGGGTGCCATAACACTCGAAGTGAATCCCGAAACGGCACACAACTTCGCCCTTCGTCTGCGCATCCCAGGCTGGTCGCAGGATGCTCCCGTTCCCACCGACCTCTACCACTTCACCGACAAGGCAAATCCCTACGTCGTTATGGTCAACGGAAAGAAGATCAAGCCTGCCTTCAGCAGCAAGGACGGATATTTCACCATCGTTCGTGACTGGAAGGCCGGCGACAAGATTTCGCTCGAACTTCCTATGGACGTTCGCCAAATCGAAGCCAACCCGAATGCCGAAGACGACCTTGGCAAACTCGCCGTACAGCGTGGCCCCATCGTCTATTGCCTCGAAGGTGTGGACCAGAAGGACAGCATCGTCTTCAACAAGATCATTCCCCAGGGCACTGCATTCACCTCAAGTTTCGAAAAAGACCTTCTCGGTGGCGTGATGACGCTTCAGGCAACAGCCCAGGAGATTCAGAAGGACAGCACACTTACCGACGTCCCCGTGAAACTCATCCCCTATTCCACCTGGGACAACCGTGGTGCTGATCAGATGGAGGTCTGGATAGCAGCAGGCAAGCAGGCCGCACGCATCACTCCCGAGCCTACCATTGCAAGCCGCGCCCGTTCGCTCATCTTCCGTGCTCCCATCCAGAAGGATGCCCCCATTTCGGCCTCTGAAGAGGAATGGGCTTGGGGTGTGAACGACCAGTGGGAGCCCAAGCGTTCGAGCGACACTTCGAAGCCCTATCACTACTGGTGGCTCCAGTACGGGAAGCCCGTCACCATCTCCTACCAGTTTGACAAGCCTGAGACCATCACTTCGACCAGCGTCTATTGGCTCGACTTCGATCACTACGACGGCAACTTCCGCGTGCCCGAGAGCTGGAAACTCTACTACAAGAATGCACGCGACCGCTGGGAGGAGGTTCGACTCGCCAGCGACCAGGAGACCTACGGTGTAGCGAAGGACTGCTACAACACCGTCCGCTTCCAGCCCGCCACCACCACCGCCATCCAGATCGTTGCCCAACTCCAGAAGGGCGAGAGCGGCGGCATCATCGAGTGGAAGGTTGAGTGAAAAAATCGGAGAAGTCGGAGTAATCCGAATACTCGGAGTAATCCGAATGCTCGGAGTACTCGGAATGCTCGGAGTAATCGGAGTACTCCGAAAAATCAGAAAAATCAGAGCAATCAAATAACTAAAACCAAACAAAAACAACAACATGAAAAAAGTCAGCAGCGCATCAGCGCTTGTCAGCTTGTGCCTATTGGCACTCACTGGCGTGACCCCCATCCTGGCCAGCGAGGCCGAAGCCGCTCCCATGCAGCAGCCTCAGCAGAAAGGCATCGTGGTCAGTGGTACAGTCACCGACCGTCAGGGCGAACCCATCGCAGGGGCCAATGTCGTCCTTCAAGGCACACAGAAGGGTACGATGACCGACATGGACGGTCGTTTCTCCCTCGAAGTTCCCAGCACACGCAGCGTCCTGCGTGTCAGTTTCATCGGTTACACGACACAGGAAGTCACTCCTGATGCCCGTGGTAGAGTCAAGGTAGTGCTCGAAGAAGACAGCGAACTCCTCGAAGACGTAGTAGTCGTTGGCTACGGCACCATGAAAACCGCCGACATCACTTCGGCCGTCGCCAGCGTCAAGTCGGAAGACTTCACCAACGGCAAGATCAGCGATGCTGCCGAACTCATCAAGGGTAAGGTAGCCGGTCTCTCCATCGTCAAGTCGAGTGGCGACCCCAATGCCACGTCGAGCATCATGCTTCGTGGTATCACCACCATCCATGGTGACGTTACTCCGCTCGTCCTCGTCGATGGTATCGAAGGTTCACTTTCGACCGTTGCTCCCGAAAACATCGCTTCGATCGACGTACTGAAGGATGCCTCGGCAGCCGCCATCTACGGAACCCGTGGCGCCAATGGCGTCATCATCATCACCACCAAGACGGGCCATCGCGAGCAGAAGGCAGAAGTCACCTACAACGGATATGTATCGTTCAGCAACTGGTACAAGACCGCTGACTTCATGGACACCCACGACATCATCTACGGTCGCACCAACTTCTCGTACGAAGGCTACGAAACCGACTGGCTCAAGGCAGTTACCCGCAAGGCTGGTTCGATGCACAACCATTCACTCAGCATCAATGGCGGTGGCAAGAGCAACACCTATTCGGCCAACGTCACCTTCTCGGACGAACTCGGTATCATGCGCCGTTCTGACTCGAACGACCTCAAGATGCAACTTGACGTAACGCAGTTCTTCCTCAACGACATCATTAAGGTTAACCTCAACGCGCTCTACAGCCGTCACAAGAATACCAACAACAGCAACGCCTACGTCTATCGCCAGGCTTTGATCCACAACCCCTCTTCGCCCATCTACAACAGCGATGGCACCTACTACGAGGAGTTCAGCCGCTTCCAGTACTACAACCCCGTCGAGATCCAGAACGAGCACATCGGCGACACCCGCACCCACGATGCCCGCATCACCGGCAACATCTCGGCTGAACCCATCAAGGGTTGGGTCACCAACCTCATGCTCTCGATGGATGAATATCATGGTGAAGGCGAGAACTGGTATGACCATCGCTACTACACCCTTGCTCCAAGCACCACCAACGGTTCGGCCAGCAAGTCATCGTCGAACAGCCGCTCGGACAATCTCGAAATCACCACCAAGTACGAGAACACCCTGGGCCGTCACCGCATCAATGCCCTGGCTGGTTACTCCTACCTCTACAATGTATATGACGGCTTCAGCGCCGGCAACTCCAATTTCCCGACCTCAAGTTATCTCTACAACAGCCTCGGCCAAGGCACCTTCCTCACCGACGAGGATCATACCGCCTCGATGAATTCCTACAAGAGCGACGACACCCTCATCGGCTTCTTCGGCCGTATCAGCTATGGTTACGACAACCGCTACAACGTGATGCTCTCCATCCGTCGTGAAGGCAGCTCGAAGTTCGGTGCCAACAACAAGTGGGGTAACTTCCCCTCTGCATCGTTCGGCTGGAACATCATCAACGAATCGTGGATGAAGGGTCTCACCTGGCTCGACAACCTCAAGCTCCGTGCCGGCTACGGCGTAACGGGCGTCATCCCATCGTCGTCCTACCTTTCACTCACCATGTACGACTACGACACCTACGGCTGGCATCGCAACACAGATGGCACGTGGGCACAGTCGCTCAAGGTAAGCCAGAACCCCAATCCGAACCTCAAGTGGGAGAAGACCAAGGAGTTCAACGCAGGTATCGATTGGGCAGTACTCAACAATCGCCTGAGCGGTTCGGTCGATGTCTATACCAAGAAGACCGTCGATCTGCTCTATGACTATGCAGTGCCTGTTCCACCCAACATGTACAGCCAGACCACAGCCAACGTCGGTCAGATGCGCAACACCGGTGTCGAGGTGCTCATCAATGCCACACCTGTCGAGACCAAGAACTTCAGCTGGCACACGACCCTCACCCTTTCGCACAACACCAACAAGCTGCTCAGCCTCAGCAACGACCTCTACGAGACCGACAACTTCCAGGAACTGTGGGGCGGTCTGTCCGACCCAATCTCCCTGCCTACCCACTGCATGGAGATCGACCACACCCTGGGCGACTTCTGGGGTCTCAAGTCGGTGGGCGTTTCGAAGAATGGCGTAGTCCTCGTCGAAGTGAAGGATGCCGACGGCAACTGGACCGTCAAGGAATGGGATTCGAGCTATAACCTCGAGTCCAACCGCCAGCGTCTCGGCAATGGTCTGCCTTCGATCTACATGGGCTGGAACAACACCTTCCGCTATCGCGACTTCGACCTCTCGCTGCAGTTCACCGGTCAGTTCGACTACCAGATCCTCAACGAGCAGCACGCATTCTACGAGAACAACTCCATCGCCTACAACCGCCTGAAGTGCGCTGCCGACCTGCACGCTGCCATCAATCCCGACGGCACACCTGCCCTCGACGAGAACGGCCAGCAGATCATGGTGGCTCTCTCCAACTCGATGGCACAGGGCTTCTGGAGCGATCACCTTGAGGATGGCGACTTCATCAAGCTCCAGTCGGCTACCCTTGGCTACACCTTTGCTCCAAAGAGCGACACACTCAAGCGATACATCAAGAGCGCCCGTCTCTACGTCAGTGGCCAGAACCTCTTCTGCATCACAGGTTACTCCGGCCTCGACCCCGAGGTATCGAACTACTTCCTCACCCCAGGCGTCGATAGCCGCGACAAGTACCCGACAGTACGCAGCTGGACAATCGGTCTTAACATCAACTTCTAAAAATGACAAACAGTATGAAACTCAAGAATATATTCATTGGCCTTACCTGTTGTGCAGCCCTGAGTCTCACCACCTCCTGCACCAACCTTGACGAGACCGTATATGATGCCCTGACCGATCAATCCATCGACACAGAGGACGAGAACGTGGTCGGATTCATGATGGGCGAAGCCTTGGCCAACTTCCGCTATATCTACTGGACCTGGAACGGTTACTTCGACCTGCAGGAAGAGTGCGGCGACCTCTATTGCACACCCAAACGCATCGGTGTAGGCTGGGGCGACCTTTACATCAACATGCACAAGCACAACTGGACTTCGAACCAGGAGCACCCCTACAACCTCTGGTACAACGGCTACGTCTGCATCGGATACTGCAACCAGTGTCTCGACGTGCTGCCCGAAGAGAAGGCCTACGAACGCGCTCAGATGCGTTTCCTCCGCGCACAGGTCTATTACATGCTCTTCGATGCCTTCCGCAACGTCCCCATTGAGACCACTCAGCAGGTTGAAGCAGGCTATCTGCCTCAGCAGAACACCGCCGAAGAGGTATTCAACTTCGTAGTTTCGGAGATGGAGGCCATCAAGCAGGACCTTGGCACCGACCACGTCTTTGGCTATGCCAACCGTTTCGCTGCCGACATGACGCTTGCCAAGCTCTACCTCAACTACAATGCCTATTTCAACACTTCGGGCAACGAGTACTATCAGAAGGCTCTCGCCGAAGTGAACGATGTAATCGACAACGGTGGCTACTCGCTGGCCGAACACTACGAGGACAACTTCAAGGCTGACATCTCGGGTTCACCCGAAATCATCTTCGCCATCCCTCTCGATTCGAAGCACGCTTCCCACAACTACAATGTCAACAAGTGCCTCGTCGGTGCTGGTGCTGCTGCCTACGGTTATTCTGGTTCGCCCTGGAACGGTTCGTGCGCCATTCCACAGTTCATCGACACCTACGATCCCGAGGACAAGCGTTTCGACCTGACCTGGGCTCATGGCATCCAGTATGCTGCCGTGAAGAATGCCGATGGCACCTACACTCCACAGGCAGGCGCCCCCATCCCCTTCTCGAACGACGACTGGTCGGGCACCGGCTACCTCAACTATTCGAAGATGGTACACTCCATCGACAACCCGGGTGCATACATGCAGGAAGGCTATCGTTTCGTGAAGAACGAAATCGTTCCTGAGGACAAGGGCACCTATGGTGACGATGTTCCCTTCTATCGCCTTGCCGATGCCATGTTCATCAAGGCAGAGTGTCTGCTCCGTATCAGCACTGCCAACGACGAAGAGGCTGCTCGCCTCATCTCCGAGGTACGTGCCCGTGCCTTTGACTCTTCGAGCAAGGCCAAGCGCAATGCCGGTCAACTCCGTGGCGGTTCGGTCTATGCCTATGGCCATGACGAATACACAGGCGAGGGTGTCACCAACTGGGGTAGCCACGTCTTCACCAGCGAGGGTGGCGACGACATCGAACTCGGTGGCCTTCTGGATGACCTGGCTTGGGAGTTCGTCGGCGAACACCACCGCCGTCAGGACCTGATCCGCTTCAAGATGGCCGACGGCCGCAACGTCTTCAACGGCAAATCCTGGTTCTGCAAGGATGCCACCACCGAGACCCATTGGGACTACTTCCCCATCCCGAAGGATGCACGTGATGCCAACCAGAGCCTCGTACAGAACCCGGGCTATACCGACTAACGATTCTTAGGGATGCTTAGGGATTCTAAGGGAAGCTTAGGGATTTTAAGGGACGTTTGTTTCTTGGGTCCACTCCCTTACGAGGCAAAGGTATCGTCCATTAATATCCCTTAATATCTCCAATTATCCCTTAATATCCCTTCAAAAATATCATTCAAAAAAATAAAGAAGACTGAATTATGAATATCAAACATATTTCAACCACTGCACTTCTGGCCGGCATCATGGCACTGCCGATAATGACCAGCTGCGGCGACAATGAGAACTTCTCAGTCGATCATGTGCTGACCCCGGACGAGCTGGCCGAGATGCGTCGTCAGGACTCTATCGCCGAAGTGCTGCGCAACACCATCAATGCCGACCTGGTACTCACCTACGACTGCGAATTCTACATCTCGGAGAGCAGTTATGATGGCACGACTGTCAATGTCGAGATTGACAAGATTGCCGAACTCTTCGGCCTCACCCACGAGCAGGTCATCGCAGGCATTGCCGAAGAAGAAGGTGCACCCGAAATCCTCGGTCTTGCCATCGAGGGAACAACGCATGCCGACAACATGACCAAGACCAACACCAACTCCTCATGGGGACACTGGTGGAGTGCTGAGGGCAACGTCACCCAGTGGGGCGCCGATGCCTATGTCTTTGCCGAATATGACCCCGAAGCAGAAGTCTTCAACGTTGGTCAGTATCCCGGTCACTGCGTGGCTGGTACCACCTATCAGTTCATCGAAGGTCTGCGCTATCAGGACTATCGTGTTGCCGTGGTGATCCGTGCCAAGGCTACCGAGCGTGGCGAAGTCGTGGCCAGCGTAGTGGGCACTCAGGAACTTACCCTCACGACCAAGACCACCTATGGCTACGAAGCCGAAGCCGTACCTGGCTTCGATGCTGACAAGCTCCTTTCCGACCTTGGCATCGCGTCGATTGACGAGGCTTCCTGGCTTGCCGTCAAGACTGATGGCTCGTATGCCCAGGAGTACAATGCCGACTTCGACGGCTTCTGGTACGATATGCAAGGCTTTGCAGGCCAGTGGGGTGACGATGCTTCAGTCTATTGCGGACATTCAAATGACACCATCGTCGTAGGCCAGTTCCCTGCTCGTCTCGAGGCAGGAACCAACCTCACCATCCAATATGGTGCAATTGCCAACGACAAGATCGAACTGCTCACCATCCACGTCATCATCGAGGCTGGCGACGACATCAATGCGGCTACGGTGGTCGATACACAGAATCTCTCCCTCGTCCAGAAGACGACCTACGGCTACGAGTCAGTAGAAGTGCCCGGTCAGGATCTGGCCAAGGCCATGACGGACCTGGGCGTCGCTTCGCTCGACGAGATCACCTGGATCGGCACCCTGCCCGACGGCACCTACACCCAGGCTTATACCGCCGATCCCAATGCCTTCTGGTACGACATGGAGGGCTATGTGGGTTCGTGGGGCGACAGCGCCTCGGTCTTCTGCGGCCTCTACGATGGCGTGATCAAATTGGGTCAATATCCCGACCATCTGCACGCCGGCGACCAGGTAACTGTCCACTATGGTGCCTACGCCAATAGCAAGATTGTCCTCTTCAACATCACGCTTACCATTGCAGCCAGCGACGACATCAACGCTGCTACGCTGGTCGGCACTCAGGAACTCACCCTCGAAACCGAGACCACCTTTGGTTACGAAGCCGAAGAAGTGCCCGGTCAGGATTTCGACAAGCTCTTTACCGACCTCGGCGTTACGTCGCTCAACGAAATCACCTGGTTTGGCGTAAAGGCCGACGGCACTTACACCCAAGCCTACACTGCCGACCCCAATGCCTTCTGGTATGATTTGGACGGCTTCGTAGGCTCGCATGGCGACAATGCCTCGGTCTATTGCGGCCTCTACGATGGTGTGATCAAGGTGGGACAATTCCCCGACCGCCTGCATGCCGGCGACAAGGTGACCGTGCAATTCGGCGGCTATGCTAATGGCAAGGCCGAACTCTTCAAGGTTACCGTTGTCATCAACGAATATGTCGATCCTGAAACGGCTCCCGAAGGCCAGCCTGAGAATATGACCCAGGACATCACTCTGGCCTGGACCTGCAATGCCGACTGGGTTGGCTCGGAAGAGGTCGATGTGCGTGAAACGCTCCGCAATGCCTTCAAGATGACTACCTACCAGATTTTCCAGGCCTTCCAAAACGGCGAGCTCAAGATGTACAACGGCCAGATCACCGAGACCGACCCTGTCTATACGGGCGAGGCCCCTGGCTATTGGCTCAACACTAATGGCGAAAGCGTAGAATGGGGCAATGATGCTGCCTACTATTGCTTCCTCGAACTGCGAAAGGATGCCTGTGTGGTCTATGGTGCCAACCATCCCGAGAACCTCACCACAGCACTCGACTCGAAGCTGACCTACTATGTGGTTTGCAATGGGGCGACTGTGACCTTCAACATCAACATCAATATCGCAGCCCCTGCCGAACCTGCCAGTGGCGCCAGACAGCGTCGCGGCGTGCGTCATCCTTTTACTCCCGTTAACTTCCACTAACTCCTGTTAACTCCCATAAACTCCATAAACATGAAACTCTATAACATCGCTATGGCAGGCCTTCTTGGCCTTGCCGTAGCAGGTATGACAAGTTGTGATGATGGGTTCGAGGACAAGCTCACCGGCCTTACCGGTGCCATTACCCCAACCAACGAGGACGGCAGCGACATCACCCTCGCACCCGACGACACCTTCTATTCCTATTCCTTCACCTGCCTCTCCAACTGGACAGCCACCGTCACCGAAGGCGCCGACTGGCTTTCGCTGCGAGAGAAGGAGGGCATCGGTGGCTTCAAGACCCTTGGCCTCGTGTGCGACAAGTTTGTCGTGACGGTCGATAAGGGCGAGACGGCCGACCCCGCCACGACGGTTCGCAATGCCGTCGTAGTGATCAAGTGCGGTGCCAGCGAGCAGACCATCCGCGTGACGCAAACTGCCACCGTAGTCGAGAAGGTCGAAGAGATCGAGGACATCGAGAAGTACTACAAGCCCGCCGAATTTGGCAATATGGATATGTACTCCAGCGCTTCCCGTTGGTCATTCGCCCGCATGAAGCAGTCAGAACACTTCTTTGTATTCTGGGAGGCCGGCTTTGGCGATGATCCCAATGCTGAATCGGTTCCTGCCGAACTTCGCGTCGATATCGATGACCTGCTCCAGAAGGCTGAGAAGTTCTACAACACCAACATCACCCGTCTCGGCATGGCTACCGTGGGTCAGGGAAAGAGCTACCTCGACCAGTACAAGATGGAGATCTACCTGCTCTATCAGACCGAGTGGCTCGCCACAGGTTCGGGCTATGATGACGTAATCGGTGCCCTTTGGGTCAATCCTTCCACCTGCCAGCCCGTTGGTTCCACCATCGGACACGAGATCGGACACTCCTTCCAGTATCAGGTCTATTGTGACCAGGTACTCAACGGTGCTCCCAACGACTTCACCACCGGTTTCCGCTATGGCTACGATGGCTCGAACGGTGGCAACGGCTTCTGGGAACAGTGTGCCCAGTGGCAGTCTTATCAGGACTATCCCGAGCAGTACTTCGGCGACGGTTGGTACAACGTATGGCCCCTCAACTGCCATCGTCATTTCGAAAACGAATGGATGCGCTACGCCTCCTACTGGCTCCAGTGCTACTGGACCGAGAAGCATGGCGACAAGACCGTAGCTAGCATCTGGCAGAACAGCCGTTATCCCTACGATGCCATCCAGACCTATTCGCAGCTCTATAACGGTGACAGCTGGAACGCTACGGCTGCCGAACTCTATGACTATGCAGCCCGTATGGCCACCTACGACGTGCTGGGTCCACGCGAATACTCGGCAGCTCACCTCAACGACTACACCACCAAGTTCTACGACTCGGGTGACGGTTACTATCAGGTTGCTTATGCCCAGTGCCCTGGTTCCACAGGCTTCAACATCATCCCGCTCAATCCAGTTGCTGGTCAGCAGATCTCGGCAGACTTCGTAGGTCTTGAGATGGGTTCTGCCCTTGCTGCTGGCGATCCTGGCGAATATATGAAGAGCGAGAAGGTCGAAGGAGTCGTGACCACCTACAACAAGGCTGACAAGGCCGGCAACGAGGGTTGGCGCTATGGTTTCGCCGCTTATCTCAACGATGGCTCACGCAAGTATTCCGAGATGTTCAGCGATGCCAATGGTACTGCCACCTGGACCGTTCCTGCTGGCACTGAGCAACTCTATATGATCGTGATGGGTGCACCGAAGGAGTATGTCCAGTCGGCTTGGGATGAGAACGAACTCACCGACGCTCAGTATCCTTACAAGGTGAAGTTCTCGGGCACCGACCTCAAGGGCAACTTCGACATTGACCCGACTGCCGATCCCAAGGACATTACCCTGCAGTTCACCGTCAACTGCGCTGCCAATTCGCCCGAATATCTGCAAGGCACCCTTGATCTGAGTGCAAACAGGGATCTCGCACAGGCCTTTGTGCTCAAACCTTCCGACATCGTCGGCAAGATTCAGGCAGTAGGCGCACAGCCTGCTGAGGGCAACATCGTCTGGGCATGTCTGCAGAGCGACGGCTCCTACAGTTATAACAACACTGCCAACAATGGCTTCTGGTGCAATACCCAAGGCGACAACGCAGGTTGGAATGCCGGCTATGGCTATGTTGAGTTCGCAGCCCTTACAATCTCCTACGGCCAATACCCGGGCAAGAACAATGCAGGCGACAGTTTCAAACTCACTCCTACACTGATCTACACCCGTGACGGCGTGCAGTACAAGGCTGCCATCGAAATCACTTTTGTTTTCGAGTAATCTCTGTTGTTTGGCAAAATGCTTAAACGCTATCATCTGATATGGCTCTTCGTCTCACTACTGGCCCTCGCGGCCTGTAGTGAGGGCGAAGATCCCATCATTGAGCCAACACCTTCGACTCCCACAGAACCTTCGAACCCCTCGAACCCTTCTGATCCTTCGAACCCTTCAGAACCCTCCGACCCTTCCACTCCCACAGGTGCGCTCTGTGCAGTAATGCACATCACGACACAGGATGGTGCGCCCATCGACAGTCGCGACTATTACATTCCCTGTCAGATCAAGATTGAGGGACAAGGCATCTACGAGGATTATACTACTCCCGAGCCTACGGCCAATGAGTCGGGCAAGGTGAAGACCGACTCCATCCGAGGGCGAGGCAATTCCACCTGGCTTTGGTACGACAAGAAACCCTACAAGATCAAGTTGGGCAAGAATGCCAGTCTGCTGGGCATACCGAAGGGCGAAAAATACGTGCTGTTGGCCAACTATCGCGACCCGACGCGACAGATGAATGCGGTTGCCTTCGACATGGCTCGCTACGCAGGGCTTCCTTTTACGAACACCAACCGTTTTGTCGAAGTCTATCTCAACGACAAGTACATCGGCCTCTATCAGTTGACCGAGCAGATAGAGCGTGGCAAAGGACGCGTCGACATCGACAAGGAGCGTGGTTTGCTCCTCTCGCTGGACTTCGACGACGGACCAACCGAAGCACCCGAAGCCACCGACAACTTCCTTTCCAGGATTTTCCATTCCAGCTATTCTCCTGGAGGATTACCTGTCTGCGTGAAGTACCCCAAGGACCCATCGTCCGAACAACTTACCACCATCCGCGACGAGTTTGCTCAACTCGAACAGGTCATCAAGGACAAGGATTATGAGCGTCTCAAGCAAATCTGCGACGTTCGTTCGATGATGGACTTCCTGATTATCCAGGAACTGACACGCAACGTCGAACTGGTAACACCCCGTTCGATGTACCTACATCACAATGCTGATGGACTTTGGACTTTCGGACCCGTTTGGGACTTCGATGGTGGCTTCGCCTACGATTGGGGCGAACACCACGGATACTTTGGCTCCCAATCGTGGCTGATGGGACCACGAGGCGCCTACGACATCCCCGACTTCTTCGACAGGATGTTCGACTGTGAGCCTTTTCTAAACGACTATAAGGTCCGCTTCCGCGAAGTAGGCAAACCTATGGTGGCATACGCCCTCCAGGAGATGACACTCCGTCTTGACAGCCTCAGCGACGCCATCGCCCGCGACGAAGAGCATTGGCCCATGTCGGTGCGCTGCAACACCGAATGCTCACGTCTCTCCTCCTGGCTCAACCTCCGCACCGAACGATACAGCGACCTGCTCAAGTCGTGGTAAAATAGGTTAAGAAGGGTTAAGAATAGTTCGAATGGTTAACAAAGGTTGTTCGTCCTCTTAACCTCTTGAAACCTCTCTTAACCCCTCGAACCTTTCGAACCCCTCTTAACCCCTCAAACCCTTGAAACCTCTCTTAACCCTTCTTAACCTCCTTCTTCTCCTTTGTGCCTGCTCGCGTACCGCTGATGTGCCGATGCCCGAAGGAAAGGCCATCTATATCCCCAAGGACCTGCAAGGCATGGACCTGCAGGACCCCAACTCCGAATGGAGTTTCCACCGCATGCACTGCACCGACAACATGGCCATCTTCTGGCAGAAAGGCTTCGGCCCGTCGCTTGCTACAGCTCCCGACCTCGAAGGGAACAACATGAAGGTGGATCTTGACAATCTGGCGCAGAAACTCGAGTCGTTCTACAGTTTCTTCCGCGACACGCTCCATTTCACCTACCCCAATTCGGCAGCCGAGCATACACGTATGATGGTGATGCTCAACTATTCACTCGAAGGCACCGCATACGGAGGCACCTACGACGACTCGATCGGTGCCCTGTGGATTGCCCCCAACCGCGTGCAGGATACGAAACTCAACTGCATCGCCCACGAACTGGGGCACTCGTTCCAATGCCAGATTGGGGCCGACCGCCCCGAGGGAGAATGGCAGGCCTACGGTTTCTACGAGATGGCTTCGCAATGGATGCTTTGGCAGGTCAATCCCGACTGGCTCACCGACGAGAACTATCATTACGAGGCATTCAAGAAACTTACCTACCGCGCGTTCCTGCATCTCGACAACATCTATCATTCGCCCTACGTGCTGCAATACTGGAGCGACATACGCGGTCGCGACATCATCGGCGAACTCTTCCGCGAAGGCCGCAACGGCGAGGATGCATTGATGACCTACAAGCGTCTCTTTGGCCTCAACCAGCTGCAAATGTGCGATGAGATGTTCGAAGCCTGCCGACACATCGTAGGACTTGACTACCACCATGCGTGGAATGAGACTCGCCAATATGCTGGACAGATCGACACTCCCTCCGACATCGACCCACAGGGTTGGACACGCCCCAAACAGGAATTTACGCCCGAAGACTATGGCTTCAACGTCTTCCCCATAAGCCTCGATGACCATCGTAGCACGCTCACCCTCACCTTCGAGGGACTTGCCGACCGTGCCGGCTGGCGCTACGGCATAGTAGCTGAAAAGGCCGATGATCATTACGATTACAGCACGATGGGCTACGATACTCGTGGTACGCTTCGCTACATCCTTCCTGTCGGCACACGTCGCGCATGGGTGGTTGTGATGGGTGCTCCCTCCGTACACACCCCTCTCACCCCTTCAGACCCCTCTAATCTCTCAAACCCCTCGAACCACCTCACTTCCCCCACGGTGTGGCCCTATCGCTTCAAACTGCGTTAGCCTTTTCTTTCGTTTTTTATCCCAAAAACGGTCAGCCTTCGCATTTTAGCAGCCCAAAAACTGCCCCGAATTGCGAAAACTGCCCGTTTTTTTTGTTCATCCCGCATTTATTCACTATATTTGCACCATCGGTTTCGATGTTATCCTATTATGAAAAACAAGTTTCTACTGTTTTCGTATCATTTGCTGTTCCTTTTGACTGCTTGTCTCGCCACCACGTTGCAAGCAGCCGAGGTGACACTGAACTTCCGTCATCTGACGGCGAGTGAAGGCCTCCCCTCCAACTGGGTGGGAGCCCTGTTGCAGGACCAGCATGGTATGATTTGGATTGGCACCGACCGAGGACTCTGCCGCTACGACGGTTTTGAATTCACACGCCCTGCAGGATCGGTTCCCACATCGAGTGTATATGCCCTTTATGAGGTCGAAGGAACGATTTGGGTGGGTATGGACAACGGGCTATATTGCTACGACAGCCGCACCGACAGCCTGATGCCTGCCCCGACGAGGGAGGCAGATGGACGAAGCATCACATCGCAGGTGGTCAGCATAGCAAGCGACAACCATGCCGATCTTTGGATTTCGACCATGGGGCAGGGCATCTTCCGCTATAATCCCGACAGCGGTCAGCTTGCGCGGTTCGCCCTTCCCGAGGGAGAACAGATGGCAGGCGACCTAATCGTCGATACCGATGGCGGCATCTGGGCCGTCAGCAAATATCTGAAGGAGGGCGGACTGGTGCGCTTCAATCAGAACACCGGCAACTTCGAACACATTCACCTGCAGGCTGATGCACTGGTCGATACGCGCGGACTATCGATGATGCAGGATTCGGGCGGACTGATCTGGATTGGCACCTGGGATAACGGCCTCATTGCTTTCGATCCGCATACTTTTCGAGTGGTGCGGAGGATTGAGGAGGTCTCCCTCAGCCACATCCATTCCCTGATGGAATATGCCCCAGGCATCCTCTACATTGGCTCGGACGACGGTATGACGCGCTACGAGATGGCTACGGGTCGCACACAGCACTTCCTGCCCGTCGAACTCGACGAACGTTCGATCAACAACCAGTTCGTCTATCCCATCCTGCGCGACAACGAGGGCGGCCTGTGGGTAGGCACTTATTATGGCGGCATCAACTATGCCAGCCCCCGTTCGGGCGTCTTCACGTCCTATTCCCCTTCGGCCTACCGCAACTCCCTGCATGGCCAGGTCATCAGCCGTTTCTGCGAAGATCGTGAGGGACGCATCTGGATAGGCAGTGACGACGGTGGGCTTTCCTGCCTTGACCCCAGGCGCGACCAGCCCTTCACTCATTTCGAGAAGGAGGGCACTTCGCCGCGCAACGTCCATGCGCTCTGCACACTCGGCGACGAACTCTGGATTGGCACCTACACCCAAGGCATCGACGTGATGAACCTACGTACGGGAGCTGTGCGTCATTATCGCGAACTGCTCGACATCTACGACAATTCACTCGGCACGAGCAGTTATCTGCTTTTCGTCGATCGTCAAGACAACTTATGGGCAGGCTCTTTCACGGGAATCAGTCGCTACAACCCCAAGACGGACCGCTTCGTCAGCGTCAAGGACTTTGGCAGCACACCCATTGGCTGTTGCCAGGACCTCGAAGGCAACCTCTGGATCTGCACCGAAGGCAATGGCCTCTGGCGAATGAAGGCAGGTAGCGAAAGTGAATGGAAGCAGTATCGCGACACGACAGGCTATAACGTCAAGGATGTGGTTCATTCAATCTGCACCGACAGCGAGGGCAACCTTTGGGCAGGTTCGCTCAACGGTCTGCTTGCATTCGACCGAGAACGCAACGTTTTCGATAAAGTACGACTACCCGAAGGCTTCGAGGACATTCAGTCCATCGTTGCTGATGGGCCTACGCTGTGGATTGCCTCTTCGGGCGGACTACTCCACTACCGACCCAAGCTTGAAGACAAGATACAGACCTTCTCGCGCGGCGACGGTTTGAGCACCACGTCCTATCTGCCCGACGCCATTCTGCGTGCCTCTGACGGCCGCATCTATCTGGGCACGACACAAGGCATGCAGGCCTTCTATCCCTCTCAGGTCAAGCACAACAGCATCGCTCCGAAGGTCATCTTCACGGGTCTCGATCTGGGTCCGCAAGCCAAGGTTGCCGTGGGGTCAAAGCTTTTGCCCCAGAATCTCAATACCATTCCGCAACTCGACCTGTCGTATCGCAACAACATCATCGGCATCAGTTTTGCTGCGCTCAGTTACGCCATGCCCGAGAAAAACCAATTCGCGATATGGCTCGAAGGCTTCGACAAGGAGGGACAATGGGTGAACTTGGGAAATCAGCACCGCGTCACCTACACCAACCTGCCTGCGGGAAAATACACACTTCACGTCAAGGCTTCGAACAACGACAACGTCTGGAGCACCGACGAGGCACGCCTCGCCTTCGTCGTGCATCCGCCTTTCTATTGGAACCACTGGTCACGCACCCTCTATCTGCTTCTTTTCTTCGCACTCATCGGCCTGGGCGTGTGGTTCACCCTGCGTCGCAACAACTGGCAGCACCTTCAGGAGATACAGAAACTGCGTCACCAGAACGCTCAGAAGATCCACGAGGCGCGCATCCAGTTCTTTACCACCATTGCTCACGAGATACGCACTCCCGTGTCGCTCATCATCGCTCCGCTCGAAAAGATACGTAAACAGTCGGCTGTGATGCCCAGCAATGTGCGCAGCGACATCGCCGTCATCGACCGCAACAGCAAACGCCTGCTCGAACTGGTCAACCAACTGCTCGACTTCCGCAAGATGGAGAGCCGAACCACCGACTATACCATGCAGCCTTGTCGCGTCGCACCTCTCCTGCAAACCATCGTCGAACGTTTCCACACCAGCATGGAGGAACGCGGCATTCATCTGGAGGCCCAACTGCCCGACAACGACTTTGCGCCCTGTCTCAACAGCGAAGCCATCACCAAGCTCGTCAGCAATCTGCTGAGCAATGCGCTCAAATACACAAAGGACGATGTCCGACTGATATGTAGTGTACAGCCCAACGATGCGACGTGGACCATCGCTGTCAGCGATAACGGTCCTGGCATTTCGGAAGAAGACCAGAAGAAGATCTTCCGTCCCTTCTACCAGGCCAACGAAAACAAACCCGGCACAGGCATCGGCCTCACTATCGTCAAGCGCGTTGTCGAGGCCCACCAAGGCCGTGTGGAAGTGCAGTCGAAGGTAGGCGAAGGCACGACCTTCATCGTCACCTTGCCCAGTGATTTGCAAGCCTCCGAAACAGCCTCTCTTAACCTCTCGCTTCCCTCGGACGCGACCAACGGGAGCAACCCTTCAAACCTTTCGCTTCCCTCGGACGCGACCAACGGGAGCAACCCTTCCGCCCCTCTCTCCATGCTCCTCGTCGATGACAACGAAGAGATGCTGCACTTCCTTAGCGAAAGCCTCAAGTGCCAATACAAACTCATTACAGCCACCGATGGACGACAAGCCTTGAAGATACTGGAACACAACCCCGTCAGCCTCATCGTCAGCGACTGGATGATGCCTGTGATGGATGGCGAACAACTTTGCCGCGCCATACGTGCAAATCAACTCACCAGCCATATCCCCTTCATCATGCTCACGGCCAAAACCGATGATGCCTCGAAGGTCAAGGGTATGAACTGTGGCGCCGATGCCTACATCGAGAAGCCCTTCTCCCTCGATTACCTGCAGGCCTGCATCGACAACCTCCTCTCCCTGCGCACCATGCTCATCCAGAAGTTCAGCCAACAGCCGCTCACTCCCATCACCGAGATAGCGAGCACCCCGCTCGACAGCGACTTCCTGAGCCGACTCGAAAAACTCATCGAGGACAACTTCTCAAACAGCGAACTCAGCATAGATTTCCTGGCGCAGCAACTTGGAATCAGTCGCTCGGGATTCTTTGCCAAAATAAAGACTTTGGCCAACGCATCGCCCAACGAGATGATACAGATGATTCGCCTGAAGCACGCTGCACGTCTGCTCAAACAAGGTCAATATCGCGTCAGCGAAGTCTGCTATATGGTCGGTTTCAACAGCCCTTCCTACTTCTCGAAATGTTTCCAAAAGCAGTTCGGCATCAAGCCCACCGACTTCGCCGGCCAATCTCACGAATCGTAAATCAGTTATGACTCCCCTCTCCTCCCACGAGCAGACACTCCTCGACCTGGCGCATCAGGTGCTTGCCGAGAGCCATCAGTTGATGCTGCCCCATCATCAAAATAACATCGGTGCGCGCCTCGAGCATTTCGACGAGATGCAAGTGCATACCGTCAATGCTACGGGAATCAACAAGGGCAGATACAAAACCAACATCATGCTGCTGACCCGCAAAGGTCAGCGTCCCGTGCTTACGCGCCAACAGACCTACGAAGACACCATCATCATAGACCTTTCGAACCAGCCAGAGGACCTCGACACGATGCGCCGTTTCCTGCTCACCACCGAACAAGACCGCTCCTGGCATCACGCCCCCTGGATTGTCATCAATATGCTGAAGAAACGGGGCTGATTTTAGGGATTCTAAGGGATATTTGGGGATATTAAGGGATATTTAGGGACATTCCCTTGTTCCCTTTCGGTCACGTCCGAGAGAAGCGCCAGTAGAAAACGGGACCCAGGAAACAATCGTCCCTTATTATCCTTTAAAATCACTTAGAATCCCTTAGAATCATCAGCTTTCGCATTTGCGAAACTTGAATATAAGTAAATGAGCAAAATTAATTATATCAATTTTGCCTTGGAGTTAGCGGGAGTTAACGGGAGTTAGTGCTAACGCACGGGAGTTAACGGACGTTGGTTTTCGTGTCCCCAACTCTACAGGCTAAGGAGCCGTCCGTTAACTCCACAGGCCACGGCTTGTTAACTCCCGCTAACTTCTGTTAACTCCCAATACATATAGATAATTTTGAACAACTACTTATAAT
>JAZQBS010000045.1:0-2883 GCA_045545875.1 Bacteroidales bacterium | reverse complement strand
CGGCAATGACAAGTTTCATTCGTGCATCCTCCTTTTCTGAAAATGGGCATAATAATAGCGCATCCGGGTTTTGATTCCGAATGCGCTATGTAAAAAGGAGGATCTGTCACTTCTCCTTATAAAATACTGTAATGGCGTTTGCAATAATATCAGCGGAGCCTTTAAACCCACTGTAGCCTATGACGCAGCGTGAGGGTCAAGCACTGTTCTTGATTTATTTACGAAAAACAGTCCCATAAGTGCCGTAAGCATATCTGAGAGCGGAATAGCAAGCCAGACTCCGTTCATTCCGAATAGTACCGGAAGAATCAGGCAAAACAGGCCGCTTAACACCACAAGTCGGATCGTAGCCATGTCGTACTGTGCGCCAAGGAGTTGTCATAGCCCTTTGTCTTCCTAAGGACCCGCTTGGCCTCCGACTTGATGGGGGTGCGGTCCTTGGAGTTCTTGTCACGGGATTTGATGAGCTCGTGCTTGCAGAACTCCTCGATGGCGGGGAAGGTGGGATTCTGACCGGAGAGGATGAAGTCGATGGCGCACTTGCGTGCGATGTTCTCGATTTGACCGCCTGAGAAGTCGTAGCGGGCAGCGAGCTGGTGGGCCTGGTCGTCGGTGAGGTCGTTGTCGAGCATGCTGCGCCACAGTTTTGCCTTGACGTCTTCGCTGGGTTTCTGGAACTCGACCTTGAAGAGGAAACGGCGTTCGAAGGCATCGTCGAGGTTGGTGGTGAGGTTGGTGGTGGCTATCAGGATGCCGTCGAGCTCCTCCATCTCCTGAAGGATGATGTTCTGTATGGCATTGTCCATCTTCTCGACCGATGCATTGGTGTCGCCGATGGTGGTGCGACGGCTGAAGATGGCGTCGGCCTCGTTTAAGAAGAGGATGGGCATCACCTCACAATGGCGACAGACCTCGCGATAGCGCATGAAGACTGCCTTGATGTTCTTTTCGCTTTCGCCGACGTACTTGTCGCGCATAGATGCGATGTCAATCTGCATGATGTCGCGTCCCGTCTGACGTGCAATCTGCAGGACGGTTTCGGTCTTGCCGGTGCCTGGACCTCCGAAGAACAGGCAGGCGAAGCCTTTGCGCATGCCCTTGCTGGCGAGACGTTCCTGTACGCCGGGGAGATTCTCCTGGCTGAGCAGACTGGTGAGACGCTCGATCTGCTGCTGTTCGGTGGGGTTATAGAACATTTCCTTTGCCTTGATGCCCTGATAATCCTTCAGGTCCTGTGGCTTTCGCATGTTGTTGCACTTCGAGCGGCTTGGCTTGTACCCTTTGAGGAGCTCTTCCTTGAACTTGCGCGTGAGCGTGTACTGTTCGGTGTTGGCTACGCCATCGTCGCACTTGTGCTCGATGTAGCCTTCACGGATGAGGACGTGCGAACCATCGCGGAGGTCGGACTTCATGCAGTCGATATCAAACTCGTCGGGATAGAGACGGTCGATGTCGGACAACCGGAGTCCCTCGTTGGGCGAGTCGGCCCACTGCGCATAGTCGTAGACCATGAGCAGGATGAAGGACTGGATGTGGATGTCGTGGTCGAAGCGCAATACCTCTTGACAAAGGGGAAGCTGGCGATTGGCACGGCAAAGCTGGACGAGCCACTTCTCATCGTCCTCAAAACCGGCACAAGGGTCGTTCAAGTTCTTGCTGATTTGACTTTCTACCTTGTCGACGAACGCTTGGATTTCCAGCTCGTCAATCTTCTCGGGCACAAAGGGCTTGTTGTGCCGCAGGGCCGTGGTGACACCCTTTGCCAGGGCAAATCCTTCGTCAGCGGAATCAAAACGCTTTGACTGATGGCGTTCGAACCAGCGTTTCTCGACAAGAGCCTCGAGCTCGTCGGAATGCACCATAATGGAGAGACGCGAGCAGCGGAGGAACCTGCCGAACTGGCGCCAGCTCATGCATTCGCCTGATTCGACAAGAATGGCCAGAAATACGACCTGTATTTCGGACAGACCCAGCACACGGGTCAGGTAGGAAAGGGGGCTTTTGCAGGCGCTCCAGAACGTGTCGGAAAGCTGTGAGTCCTTGGCCTGGGAAAGTACGCGCTCGAGCGCGGTGATAATGGTCCAATCGGTAGGTTCGGGATAAGCGTCATCTGCGATGTCGTTGGCAGCTTCGGCAATCTGCCTTTCGACGTCTCCGCTCAAATCGTCATCAAATAAATCGTCAGTGAACAAATCGTCGGTAAATAAATCGTCTTTTCTCATATCGTTTTTTGTTTTGTGGTGCAAAGATAGGACCAAAAAACGGGAATGTCAAATAATTTCAACGTAGAAATTTCTTTTTTTGCAAAAAATAATCCCTCGCCAGTGTGGGTGGCGGGGGATTGTCTTTAGGGATATTTGGGGATATTAAGGGATATTTGGGGATATTAAGGGATATTAAGGGACGATACTAAGGGATATTTGGGGATATTAAGGGACGATACCTTTGCCTGTAGTATTATTTTTAGTCGTCGAATTCGATGATCTGGAAGTTGCGGTTGTATACGAGCTCGAGGCCATTGCTGAGCTTGACGCTGTAGCCGCGGCGGTCCTGATCGATTTCGGTGACGACTGCGCCTGGGAATGTGGCGTTGACATTGGCTGTGATCTGTGCGGGAACGAGGGCAGCGGGAACCTGGCTGGTCTTGCATTCGATGTCGCGCCAGTTGCCTTTCTTATCGAATTCTACCTTGTCACCGTTGGTGTACATGACCTTGTAGTCGTCCCAGTCGGCGGTGATTACGAGGGGTACCTTATCGGAGAAGTTCTGCTTCAGCATGGTCTGTGCGGTAGCGGGCAGACGGTCGAAGGTGATCACTTGGTCGTTGTCGGCCATGAGGGTCAGAGGAAGACAGATACTCATTACGAGTGCGAGAACGAAGAA
>JAZQBS010000044.1:0-4308 GCA_045545875.1 Bacteroidales bacterium | reverse complement strand
GTGGGCGTCAGCCTCAAGGAGTTCATCATGCAATGGCGTATGCGCCAAGCTCTCGACCTGCTCGATGACGAGAACCTCTCAGTTAAGGAAGTGGCCCGTCGCTGCGGATTCCGACGCGAAAAGAACCTCATTGCCGCCATCCACGAGCGTTTCGGCACCACTCCGTACGCCTATCGCAATGGCTCCGTCCTACGCAACGGCAATTACCGTTTCAACCAGGAGACGCACCAGCGAAAGAGCATCATCGAGAATGCCGAGAAACTCCGTTCCCGCAACGAGAAACCCGCTCCGAAAGAGGAATGATCCATCTCCAACGTCGGCATAACCTTTTTTGGCCAAGATTGGTTATTCTCCCATCGCGGCATACCCTTTCTTGGCCAAGATTGGTCATACTTCGATAAGAGCATAACGAATCCATGCACCAAAACTGTATGCCTCGCTCGTCGCATACCCTTTCTTGGCTAACTTTGGTCATTCTCCTCTCTCCGCATACCCTTTCTCGGCCAAGATTGGTTATGCTCTCATCGGCGAAAGCATTCTGTCGCCCGTCAGAGTGCTCCATCCAACCGCGGCATACCCTTTCTTGGCCAAAACTGGTCATTCTCCCATCATCGCATACCCTTTCTTGGCCAACTTTGGTCATTCTCCATCCTCCGCATAACCAATCTTGGCCAAGATTGGTCATACTCCCACAGAAGAATAACCATTCTTGGCCAAAATTGGTCATAAGTACGGGAAAAATAGAAAAACTGCACGATTGACCGTGCAGTTTTTGCCAAAAATTGCACGATGCGTCGTGCAATTTTGCGGATTTGTTAATTCCAATTGCAATTTATGATAGCAAAAAGGAAGAGATTACGATGGTGGAGGGTTACTGAATGTTCTCCGTTCCGATACCATCTGCTCCATTATCCACAATCTGTTTGGACCAGAAGGAGCGAAGGTCCGACCAACGATAGAAGCAGCCATCGGTGGGATGGATGTCAGCATCGAGCAAGGTCTCGTGTTCGTTGAGGAGGATTCGGACGAGGATGGAGGAGGAGTTTGAGGGGTTTGAGGGGTTTGAAGGGTTTGAAAGGTTTGAGGGGCGATAGAAGATAAGTTGCACATTGGCAGCCATCGGGGAGAGGGTATATTCCTGCCAAGCCTGCCAATACTTCGAAGGATCGCTTTCGCTGTTGGTGGCATTGTGGATATGCATAGCGGCAAGGAGTCGCAGGAGATTGCTGTCGTGCCCGAAGCGTAGATGTGCAGCAATGGTATCGGTGGCGATTGCAGCTTCGGCGCTCTCGATGATATTCTTCAATAAGGTAGAGGCGCTTTGGGCAGGAATGTTGTTACTGCGCGGACAGTTGGCATTGCAGATATACATTCGGTAGTTGACGCACTGGTAGCACTGGAGCAGTTCCTCAGGCGTGAAGACGTCGCTCAGGTCGCATCCCGGAACATCGACATCCTGCATACCTACGACAAGCCAATAGAGGTCGATGACCATATTCAATGTATCGAAACCTGTGGCATCTTTGAAGATTGCCTGGATAAAACGATCGCAATTGACGTTCTGCACCTTGAAGCGAGCATAGTCCTGCTGCCAGGAAGCCTCCTTGCTGCTGAGTGCCTTCATCTCGGGACTGTCGAATGCAATGTAGGCCATATCAGCGCTGTCGGTCTTGACCACGGCATTGGGTTCAAGGACTGGGAAACAATCGAAGTAAGTCGATTCCAAACCTGAACAAAAGGCACGCATCGAGGCTCCACAGCGCGGCACGACACTGGCGCGAGCACTGACGAACTTGCGGCGCTCCTTGTTGCCGGGCATTGTTTGGGCAAAGACTTCGCGGAAGTTGCGTCCCATACGTGCACCGATGCCGACGAGTTGCTCCACGCCCACAGAACTGAGTTGACCGCCATGTCCTAGACATGAGTCGCAGAGCAACTGGATGCGTGGGATGAGCGATTCGCCATATTCGGTGAGCACTCCGCGTTGATGTCCGTCCTGAAGCCGCTTCAGGGTGTTGACATAACGACTGTCGTTGGGCTGGTAGCGTGAGCCGTGGCGATTGTAGTTGCTCACGTAGAAAGCCTCGTAGCCTGCTGGAGCGGGGGTTAGGCTATCTTTGGGTGCGCCGGGATATGCGGCATAGATGCCGCCCAAGAGGTTGGGCTGCGCGAGAAGCTGCGCTTCGGTGAGGGTTACGGGATACTTGTGCTCAATCTCGACCTTTGGCGCCTTGGTTCGGCATGATGACAGGACGAGCAAGGAGGTCGAAAGGAGAGCGATGGCGAAATATTTCATGGTCATGAAGTTTTTGGGGCTAGATGCTCTAGAATCTCTAGACAATCTAGATAATCTAGATAATCTAGAAAACCTAGAATCTCTAGAACATCTAGACATCCTATTTCACATTGACGAACTTCTGGATGCCGCCATAGTTGTTGATGGGCACGGCGCCCTGCTTGACGGTGCAGTTGCGGATATCGATGTTCGAGGCGGTATCGACATAGAAGACGTAGGTGGGACCATTGACGAAGCCTTCGCCCTGACAGGGACGCTTGTCGTATTGACCACCGGGATAATCGGTCACCTTGCCCAAGGTGAACTGGCTGTCGACGATGTGGATGTCGTGAACCTTACCGGGCACATCGCCACCGATGAACGAACCGTTCTCGGAAGTGCAGACCACGTTGCGGAACCAGATGTCAGCCACTTCACCGCATGAGCCTTCGGTCTTGCCCTTTGGGAAACGCCAGTTGCCGTCCTTGTGATTACTCGAAGCGCGGGGGTAGGAGGTGACATAGATAGGCTCGGCCTTGCCCCACCAGACGTCGCTGAAATAGTAGCCTTCGACGATGAGGTTGTCGAAGACGACGTTGGTCACGGTGCCTTCATCGCGGTTCTGGATGCCGATGCCACGGTTCGATGCCTTGATGACACAGTTCTGGATGAGCACGTCGCTGATGCTGTCCATGTTCTCCGAACCGATCTTGATGGCGCAGGAACGACCCGTCATGACGCAGTTGGTAACGACGATGTCCTTGCAGGGGCCATATTCCTCCCATTCACGACGGTTCTTGAGGCAGATGCAGTCGTCGCCCGAGGTAATGTAGCAGTCGGCAATGCGCACTTTCTTGGAGTGGTCGATGTCGATGCCATCACCATTGCGTATCTTGAGGTTGTTGAGTAGCGAGATGCCGATGATCGAGGCATCGTAGCAGCCAATGAGGTGTACGGTCCAATAGGCACCATTGCGGATGGTGACGTCGCGGATCTGCAGTTTCTCGACGCCGATGAGGGTGAGCACGTGCGGACGGGGATCGAACTTGTCAACGGGCTTGAGTTCGTAACTGTCGAGTAGTTCTTCGCCCATGAAACTGATGCCATTGCCGTCGATGGTGCCCTGGCCAGTAATGGAGATGTTGCGGGTGTCCTTGGTCCAAAGCCACATCATACCCTCGCCCTCGTTCTCCTTGAAGGCGCTCAGTTTGTAGATGCTTTCGTCGGGATTGGCCAACCATGTGGCATTCGGTTCGAGATGATAATCGACGTTTGATTTGAGTTCGACGGGACCGCTCAGGAACGTGTGACCTGCAGGGAAGACTACTTGTCCGCCACCTTGGGCAGAACATACATCGATGGCTTTCTGGATGGCAGCAGCGTCATCGGTAATGCCATCGCCCTTGGCACCGAAATTGAGCACGTTGTAGGTGGTGCCGGCGCCGTTGTTGGAAGGTTGGTTACAGGAAATGAGGAGAAGGGCGGCTGAACAAACAGCGAATACGCTGCAAATACCCTTGGCAAGTGAACGGAGAAATGTGTGTTTCATATCTTTATGTAAATTTTCTTTTTGTTCAAAATCCATGCGAGCAGTGCCACAAGAGCCACGATGGTGAGGGCGCCGAAAAGACTAATGACATGAATGTTGGCTTCGCCAAAAATCATTGTCCAGAAGTCATGGATGCCTTGCGTGACGCCCAACGTACCGAAGACCGAAGGAATCATTTCGCTGAAGATATAGAGGAAGAGCGCGTTCATACCGAACATCTGGAAGATGCGGCACCAGCGTGTATGTCCCTTGATGTCGATGATGTAGAGGAAGATGCCCAGAAGGCTGGCTGCCATCGAGCAGGTCAAGTCGGAGGCCAAGCGGTCTTAGGAAGACAAAGGGCTATGACAACTCCTTGGCTCACAGAACGACATGGCTACGATCCGACTTGAACATCTGGAAGATGCGGCACCAGCGTGTATGTCCCTTGATGTCGATGATGTAGAGGAAGATGCCCAGAAGGCTGGCTGCCATCGAGCAGGTC
>JAZQBS010000043.1:0-8600 GCA_045545875.1 Bacteroidales bacterium | reverse complement strand
AGCAACTCGCTAGCCTTGGACCCGGTCGTAACCAAACGACAACAATCGGGCATCTGCCCAAGCAAAGCCCCGATATCAGTAGGCTCCACAATCTCAAGGAAATTATCGCTTGCATTGTCCTTAAGGCGATTCACCTGGGTTGCAGTATCATAAAAGGCAAAACCCTGCTGCTCGGCAAAGGCTGCGATGCGCTCCTTGTCGAATCGCTTTTCGCCCTTGACCTCGAAATAGGCCTTATCGTCGAAAAAGATCAGCCCCATCACACGCCAGAAGTCATTGATCCAATTGGGATAGAAGAAATCCATGGACCAACGCGCCCTCGGCGGAGGAAAACTGCCCAGGAAGAGCACCGTAGCGTGCCTGGGAAGAAAAGGAGTGAGTGGATGAGTCTCGATGGTCATAGAGGGAGGGGGTGAGGGTTAAGAGGGGTTGTCGAGGGGGAGGATGCTTGAGAAGTCACGCCAATAAGGGGCTTTGCGATAGAGGTCGATACTCTGGCTGGGCACATACAACGTACGTTTCAAGCCAATGGAGTCTCTAAAGACATTCGTGATAGGTTGTGGCGTGTCGCTATAATTACGGACTTCGGTCAGCGAGTCACAATGATGAAAACAGAAGTCTCCGATGCGCTCCAACGAAGCAGGGAGTGTGACGCTGCGAAGACTGCGGCAACTATAGAACGCCCCTAACTCCAACGAACGAAGCGAATCGGGCAGATGGGCCTCAGTAAGCCCCGAATAAGCGAAGCAATCTCTGCCGATGTTTTCAAGTCCCTCTGGAAAGTGAATGTTTTTCAGCGAACTACATTCCCGGAACATACTTAGAGGCAGTCGGTCGATGTAGGGCGGCAAAATAATATGCTGCAAGCTGTGACAACCTCGGAATGCGCTTTCTCCTATCGACCTGAGACTCAGCGGCAACGAGACATTTCGTAGATTCTCGCATCCGTCACATGCGTGGAATGACAAACGTTCCACTCCTTCCGAAATACTCAGTACCTCGACGATGGAATCAGCAAAGAAGGCACTGTCACCTACCATTACCACACGATATCTCACGTCTTCAAACACCATAAATGGCCTTACTGAAACAGAGATTGCAGACTTATCGGCCTTCGAACTGCCTCGACCTGTCACAATGCAGGTAAAAGTATCGGGCGAGGCAATGCTATACGACAAACCATTCGATTCATGAACCGTCGGGTCTTCTTCCCAATCATTGGCAACAGCTATAAGATGCCAGACCAATGCTCCACCCAGAAATAGGGCTAGGCTCACAACGAACCTGATGAAGTGTCGTGTGGTCCTATTCATCTTGCCATTCTTCATGTCATATGGTAGCGCCTGTTTGAGTGCAGCCGCCATCTCTTCGGCCGACGAGAAGCGACGGGAAATATCAGTATGTGTACTACGTGCTATCAGATTGGAAATGGCATCAGTGTCATAGATTTTGGGGTGCAGAAGACAAACGTCGTGCAACAGCAATCCTACGGCATAAAGATCCGTGCCGACATTGATGTCCTGAATACGGTCCTCATTCTGTTCTGGTGCAGAATAGACGCCATTGCGCCCCATCGACGAGTCGTAACTGTCACAATAGCAAAATCCCAAATCGATGAGTTTGACATCGTCCGAGATGCGGGTAAGCATAATGTTGTCGGGCTTCAAGTCGAGATGAAGCACCTGATGATGATGCAGATAACCCAAGCATTCCAGAAGCTGAGAGAAAAGGCGCCTAACGTGCTTCGGATTGGAGAAATACGAGGGATTCTTTATCATTCGATCCCCAAGAGTTTCCCCATCGATGTATTCCATGACGATGTAGCATCCATCCACATCCTCTCCCATCGAAACATACTTCACCAGATGTTCATGCGTCAAGCGTTGACCTGTCTCAAACTCCTTGCGAAAAAGTTCCAGATAGCGAGGATTGTCGACATACTCGCGACGCAGGCGTTTCATGAAGTATCGTTTGCCCTGATACCTCACCAAATAGCACAAACACGTCGAGCCGCTCTTTTCTGAAAGCGGCTCTATGTCTTCTGCCGAGATAAGATCGTTGTTAATCTGGATAAACCCAGAGACAATCAGGTTCTTGTCCATGGGATGGGACAATGATTCACTTTAGGATTTTGACAGTGATGATTCCACCGGCACGTGCGGCGGAATAACTGCCAAGTGCGGTATTACGACGCACTACATTACGGATGATAAGAGGATAACGAACGATAAAAGAAGAAATAGAGCAGATGTCACCCTTCTGGAGTTTGGAATTCTCTTTTGCCACAATCTCAAATCTTTCGTCGCCCAAATAGGCAAATCGAATCTTACGATTGGGGAGATAAGAGATTTCCACAACTTGTCCAACCTCGAGATCAGAAGAGCGCAATTCTCCATCAACATGGGTGAACGAGCTGCTTCCATTGCTTAATGAGAGAAGCAATGCAGGCCAGTTGGGGCTTCCCAGGTATTGGGCAATCACGTTAAGAGTACCCGGACGGGACTGATGCGTATCATCAGCTATACGTCCTAGAAGGCGCTTCAACGTATTAACTCCGAGACGGTACTTTGTAACATCTTCAATGCCTTTTGAAAGAATTTGAATGTCTCGATCAGAAGGATTGCCAAGGCTAATCCCTGTGCGTTCTTCAAGCTTTGCTATAACGATAGGAGGTAAATTCATACACTACACTAAATCTAAACTTCATTAGTAGATGACGTCGCAAATATATGAATTATTTAAATAATCTCCAAATCCATTATATCCAAATAACTTTCAACTATATATTTTGCTTTTTCAACACAAAAAATACCACCATAACTTACAACGAACCCTTCTTACGCTTGATTTCCGTAAGGAATTCTTCGGCTCGCTGGAGGTCCTCGGGGGTATCGATTCCAACAGTTTCGATATCCACCTGACGCACAACGATGCGGATGCCGTTCTCGAGCCAGCGCAGTTGCTCCAGGCTCTCGGCAAGTTCGAGGGGTGTCTGAGCCATCGAAGTGATGCGTGCCAACGCCTTGGGGGTGTAGGCATAAAGACCGATATGCTTGAAGAACGTGTGACGAGAGAGCCACTCCTCCTGAGGTATTCCTCGCAGGTAAGGGATCACCGAACGGCTGAAATAGAGTGCCTGTCCACCCTTCCCCACAACGACCTTGGGAGAATTGGGATTGAGCAACGCTTCGAGCCCATCCTCGGCATGGAATGGCTTGACGAGTGTGGCTATCTCGGTGGCAGCGTCCATGAAGCAATCCTTCACAGCCTGAATCTGCCTGGGGTCGATGAAAGGCTCGTCGCCCTGCACATTGATGACAACATCATATTCCATACCCAAGGCCTCGGCGACCTTGTCGTAGGCTTCCTTGACACGATCGGTGCCGCTCTTGTGATTGGCCGACGTCATGACGACACGTCCATTGAACCCAGTCACAGCGTCGTAGATGCGGTTATCATCGGTGGCAACAACCGCCATATCGACATGGGGAGCCACCTTCTCATAAACGCGCTGAATGACCGGTTTGCCACCAAGCAAAGCGAGTGGTTTGCCCGGGAAACGGGTGCTGGCATATCGCGCCGGAATAATAGCAATGGTTTTCATTCTTATTATAATTTTATGGGAGTTAATGGGAGTTGCGGGAGTTAATGGGAGTTAGCGGACGATAGCATCGCCTAGCAGGAATTGGGTTCCAAGAATCATTTGTCCGTTAACTCCGCGCGTCAGCGCTAACTACAGATAACTCCGGTTAACTCCAAAAGCAATCATTTACTAAATTTTTAATTGAATCTGGGCTTCACCCAACGGTCGAGCGTCTCGGTGAAATGCAGACCTGGCAAGTAAGGATTCGAACGATAAGGAGCAATGAAGGTCTTGAGCAACGAGTGATCAAGGGCCGAAACTGCATAGAACTCCTCTGCCTCCTCCGTGGTGATGCGAATGGTCCAATCGAGCATATTGCCCATGATCATCATGTTGCTTTGCGTCGGGTCGTAATGAATGCCTCCACCGAGGGGCTTCACCTCGTAGTTGGGCGTGATGACATAAAGCACATTGTTCTCATCGGTCATCATGCCACGCAGACAGCGCGAACGGAATTCGGTCACAAAGATGAACTTTGGCACAACCGTCTCGTCCGTAAGGTCAATCTTCCTGACAAACGGCTGTCCTGCCGTCATCTTCATCTGGTATATCTTGCGATTGTTGTCGATGAGCAGATAACCTTCATCATATTCCTTGCGGGTATCAGGATTGCCATCAAGTTCGTGAACAGGGAATGCGAAACCCTTCTTGACGAGCGCATCGGTGAAGAGCTTGCTCTTCTTGGGTTTCACCTTGCCGGTGTTCATGTTGATAAACTCGATGCCATCCTTTGTGAAACGGAAAGCATCGTCGGGGTCTTCCAGATTCACACGTTTGGGCAAGGATTCGAGTAGGAGCCAAAGGCCGCAATTGGGGCGATTGGTGTGCGTGTCGTAAGCGCGGCGATGATAGTTGATATTGGTCTGACGGATAAGTTGGGGACTTACCGCATAACCACGGATGGTGTCGGGCAGACGACCTGCATTCACGAGTTGCGTGGTCCAGAAGAAAGGCAGCAGCGAATCGGCTTCCTCCACCGTATATTCGCGCCCAGAGATGCCACGACGTCCCTGTCCTTCGGTATTCTGGATGAATTCGTCGGCCAATCCGCTGTAGAGCGTGAAAGGCTGCCCTCCTATCTCATCGCCATGCAGGAAACTCACCGCATAGTTGTTGTAGAGCCAGGGCAGTTCCCAGACGACAAGCAGGACGACGATAATGCCGAGTATGATATTAGCAAGTTTTCGCATCATTCAATTCCTTTCTTGAAACGGTCAATACTAATCCAAGGCAGCAGAATGCATGCCAAAACGAACACGACGAGACATGGCAAGAACGGTACATAGGCACCGGGGAAACTGCTCAGGTAGAAAACCTTCAGGCAGAGGAACATCACCACCAGGTTGAAGATGCGACGAGCCCACGAGCCTTCAAGAATGATCCAGGCGCTCAACAGATAGGCGGCAAAGCCTGCCAGATACCAAGGCAAGGCCACGAGCAACATCTTGCCATAGAGTTCAGGGGCCAGCGACGGACGCATACCCAACCAAAGAATCAGGTAATTCAAGCCAAAGCAAACAAGCAGGGCAACCATTCCGAAGCCCAGCATCTCGAACATCATACGCAGATGCGAGCATGGCAGATGCAACGTCAACTTCAGACATTTGTGATACATCTCGGGAAAGAACTGCACACATGCCAAAGCAATGCCGGCCATCATCGGAATATATTGCAGATGACGCACAAACATCGGCTCATCCTTCGTGATCATAGCTATCCAGATATGTGCCCCTCCCATTGCGCCAATAGCACGCAGGAAGTTCAGCAGCTCATATCCCACATAGCCGCAGGTGACGATCAGGATAAGCAGCAGTGCCCATCGTGTCTTGATCCACTCCTTATAAAACATGGTTATTTATTTTTTTTTAATACTTTCCCGTCAAGCCGATGAAGGCATCCTCGAGGTCAAGGTTATCCACTATGAGCGGGCCATGAGGGATATTCATCGCCTGCAGACGACGTTCCACCTCGTCTTTTTCGAGGAACGAATAGAGTTCGAGTTCTCCGGTCAACGAAAGCGCAGGATGATAGAACTGCTTATCGCCGAGCAATGGAGCAGGCACGTCGCTCAGACGTTCGGGCAACTGACTGCGGAAACGATGGAAGCCTTCGTTGATGTGCCCCAAAGGACATTGCATCAAGATGCTGCCATAGTCCATGATAATGCAATCATCGACCAGTCGCTCCAGATCCTGAATGATGTGCGAAGTCAGGAAGACCGTCTTACCCTCACTGTGTGCCCAGTCCCTAAGATATTCGACAAAGAGTCGGCGATAACCCGGATCGAGACCCACCGAGAAATCATCGAGGATCAGCAATTCGGGATTCTGAGCCAGGAGCAGACCGAGTGCCACCTGGCTGCGCTGACCGTTCGACATACGGCTGATGCGCTGCCCGGGAGCCACCTTGAGTTTCTTCATCAGTTCATAATAAGCCTCCTTGCGCCACTGTCCGGGATAGAACTGGGCGTAGAAATGCTCGATTTGCTCGATGTTCATGAACTGATACTGCACATGGTTCTCGACAAGCAGACCTATCTGCCGACGCAAAGCGGGATCCATCGTCTGGACATTCTGCCCGAATATACGGCATTCTCCCGAACGGGGCTGGAGGTATCCGCTCAGGAGGTTGATGGTTGTGGTCTTGCCTGTGCCATTCTTACCCAAAAGACCGAGGATGCGGCCTTTGGGCACATTGAAACTCAGGTTTTCGTAAATCTTCCTTTTCCCATAGTAATGGGTCAGGTTGATGCACTCGATGACGTTTTCCATTATTCTTCGGTAGCTGGGACAATCTCATAAGAGGTTGCCTCGATGTGATAGAAGGAGAGATACTCCTTGCCTTCGGCAGCCTTGCGTGCAGCAATCTGCTCACGGTAGTTGGCTATCTTCTCGTCGATGGTGTTGCCCTGCTCGCGACGTGCAGCGGCTTCGGTAGAGCATCCGGCAGAAGTACCGATCTTCTCCTGCTCTTCCTCATCGAGGCCTTGTTCGATGGCCTGTTCGGCATTGGCTTGCTGCTGCAACATAGCTTCCTCGTACTGACGTTTCCAATTCTGGAGATATGCCTCATCGATGCGTGATTCGCGCACATAACCCGTCACGCGAACGACGTTCTTCACACAGTCCTTCGAGAATGCACCGCCTTCGAGATTGCGACCCTCGCAACGGATCACATTGGTGTTGTCGGAACCCTGGAGGAAGATCTTGGTAGCACCATGCTTGCAGGTGTGGGTGCAAACACCCTCGACAGTAATCAGTTTGTCAACATTTGCATCGGCCTTAGCAAGGGCATCGTCAACGCTAAGTGCTTCGGTGGAAACCTGCTCCTGCTGGGCCTGCTTGTTGCCCGAGCAAGAGGTGAAAGACACAGTGAAGGCCGCTACAGCGACGCAAAGAGCCAAAGTAAAGAATGTTTTTTTCATTGTTGTGGAGTATTTTTTGTTATTATCTGAGTTATCGGATTCTTCGGAGTTATCGGAGAAATCGGAGTACTCCGAGTATTCAGAGTAATCGGAGTATTCAGAGTAATCGGAGTATTCGGAGTACTCGGAAATCTCGGAAATCTCGCCAAAGATACTTCTTTTTTTTCGTAATTGCAAATTTTATGGACTAAAAAGTACACCCAAGTGACAAAGAGAATGTCTGATGATGATTTTCGACATCTGCAGTTACCGACCATGCTCGCTGATATCGAGCGCTGAGCAGGGCAAAAATGCGGATCCTGTCGGCATATAACCTACGGCCATAGAGCAAGTTGAGTGCGACATTTCCCTGCGATGCCGTCAGATAGTCATAGTGTTGCTGAAGGGCCGCAGGAAGGGTGACGAGACTCGTTCGAATCAAGGTCGAACTGGCATCTCCCGAAGCGTCTCTACCTGTACCATCATAACTTCCGTCTTCGGCCATAGTACCTCCGCCCTTCTGATAACCGAGTTGCAATTCGGCACTCCAGTCGTGCTTCCCGCTATACCACAGACGACGCGATGCAAGATTCACATCGGTAAAATGAATCTTTTGGCTACGATAGAAGGGATAGAAACTTGCCGTGAGGCGACGCTCGTGATAGCCGGCATTCACTTGATGAACCCAAGCATTGCCAAAGAACCTGTAACCAGTCTCGGCACCGAGCGTTCGCTGTCCTCGTGTCTTGAGCCGGCCGTGATAGATATACTCGTTCAAGCCTCCTCCCTGATTGACATAAGTGTAGAGGTTCTGCCTGTTCTCGAGATGACTGCCCGTAACCCGATAGGTCACGGCGTGTCTTTGCAGCCAGGTAATCTTGCCTTCTACGCCCCAAGCCGTTCCCGAATGTTCCATAAAGACCGGTGTAAAAAGCGAACGCTTGCCATAATAGCCTTCACGCCATTCAAGCCACCCTTCATGGAGCATCTTCGTCGAACCTTTGCCCATACCAAGCTGGAGGGACACGCTGTGACGTTCGGAAAGCATCGGGCGCTCTTCATCTTCGTCGGTCAGGCCATTCGCATTGCTGTATTCGCTCACGCCGAAGGATGCTCCATAGTCGATAAGCGAAGCATAGAAGATGCCCGTGGTGCCATAGGTCTTGAAGAGCAGCTCCTCGATTGTGCGACGATAGTTGTAGGAAAGACCCAGTTGAACAACGCCTTTTTTCCAAAGGACACCACCTCCGGCCTCCAGATCCATAAGCTTGTTCTGCGAACGCAGGTCGCGACGCTTTGCATTGTTGGCCGAAGTGAAATCCACGCGTGCTCCCAACGAGAAACCTTGCCCTAAATCAAGACCGAGGCCACCCATCAGGTTATATTTCTCGCGATTCTTCGTCCCGGCAAATTGCGGATCAATCTCGACGATGTCGAAAGGCTGGTCATCGGGATCAAGCCAGACCGAACCCGTCAAGTCGGAGGCCCAAGCGGTCTTAGGAAGACAAAGGGCTATGACAACTCCTTGGCTCACAGAACGACATGGCTACGATC
>JAZQBS010000042.1:0-5944 GCA_045545875.1 Bacteroidales bacterium | reverse complement strand
ACTGCAGGCACAGGACTGGCTTCGCAAGCGCCTCGGAGAACTGAGCAACGAGAGCCTCACGAAGAAAGATATGGTCAGACTGCTCAAAGAGACTGCACTACGCTGCGGATGGCGGTCGGAAGTAGTGATGTCGCACGTCTTCAAGCGCTTTTGCGGCACTTCCGCGCTCGAATGGCTGCTCAAAGAACTGAAAAAGTAACCTACATTGGAGGGAGCACTCTGACGGCCGACAGAGTACTTCCTCTATTTGTGAAAGTATTGTGACGGCCGACAGAATACGCGATGCTATAGAAGGGAATACTATAGCGGCCGACATAGTACAAGATTCTGCAAGATGGAGTACGCTCGCGGCCGACAGAGTACTTGCTGCAACTGCGGAAATACTCTCACGGCCGACAGAGTACTTCCTCTATTTGCGATAGTATTGTGACGGCCGACAGAGTACTTGCTAGGATGGAAGAAGCACTACAACGGCCGACATAGTACTTGATACGATAGGGTAGAATACTCTAACGGCCGTCAGAGTACTTGCTACATCTGCGAAAGCACTCTCACGGCCGACAGAGTATTTATTCTAGATTTACAGTATCATTGAGGCAACTTTTACAGTATCATCCTATCACTTCCCAATGCCCTGATTTGTCTGAACCGATGCGACGAATGAGATTACGATTTTGGAGGGTTTTGATAGTTCGAGCGATGGTAGGACGGGAGAGAAGGCATTGATTAGCAAGTTGTTCGTAGGTAAAAGTGGGGAAACTGCGGATGGTATCGAGCACCAGGCGCTCTGTCATCGACAATTTTACAGTATCATTTACAGTATCATTTCCTGTATTTACAGTATCATCCTGGCTCTTGAGCAGACGGATAAGGTCGCTTTGCGTAGCTATCACACGATTGGCTATGAAGTCGAAGAATATGGATTTATCGGTGTGTGCTGCTTCGAGCGAACGTATATACTCATGGCGCAAAATGGCAGGAATGATGGCTATGGTAAATCCATTGCGAAGCAAGGCAAGATTCATAAGCAGACGCGACACCCTTCCATTTCCATCGATAAACGGGTGTATGAAGACGAAGCGCAGGTGGAGTTCGGCTGCCAGTTCGATGGGATGGAGCTTCTTCTCGTTACGATTGTACCAGTTGACCAATTTGCGCATATCTTCGGCTATCCTGGCTACGGGAGAGACAGCATAGCGGCTACCACTTATAAATACCTTCACGTTGCGATAGACGCCTGCCTTTTCCGGGTCGATTTGCTGATAAAATATCCGATGCAGCGTCAGTATGTCTTCTTCCTCCAATTGCTTCTTTTCGGTAATCTCGTGTAGAAAATCGTAGGCTTTTGCGTGACCAACAGCCTCGTAGATGTCGCGAAGTGGTTTCCCCTCGATGGTAAGGCCGTCCTCGATTACCACCTTGGTTTCCGATTCGGTCAAACTGTTCCCCTCGATGGCGTTGCTCGTGTAGGTAAGTCCAACGCGATAATATTCCCGAAGTGATTTCAACGTTTCGGGAGGCAAGGGACGATAGGCAGAGAGCAAACGATTGTTCTCGTCTGCCCTTTGGTATTTGCCAACCAAGATGTTCTTGTCGATGGATGTCATTTTATTACTATGATTGTTGCTGCAAATATAAGTGTTTTTTTCGACATTTACAAGTTTTTTTGCAAAAAAATGCTGTAAACTTGGTTTGACAAAACCAAATCTATTTCGAACAAGGTGTTTAGCTATGATATATATGAGAAATAGATGTCTCGATAAGCCTAAATAATTAGACGGTTGTCACATAAATAGTAGCAACCGTCATTTTCATTAGAGCTTAAAGAGATCTCTGAAACGTGTATGTATCTCTAATCAGTCTTCTGCAACGATGCTTGTATATTCGCATTCTTCGTCATTGATTAAGACGAGGCCGAGGGCATCTTCAAGTTTGGAGAGGGTTTCGAGAGACAGGTTTTCCTTGCCCTTCAATATCCTTGATACATATTGCTGGGAGCAATCCATTCGTTCCGCAAGGGCCTTCTGAGTCAAGCCTTGCTTCTTCATTTGCAATAGTACCTTTACAGCAATCTTTTGCGAGTGCTGCAACCATGACCAGTTGTCACGTCTCCATTCCGCTTCCTCCCGCCATTTCGATGGCGTTTCGCTCTGATGAGTTTCAAGGAATTCTATTGTTTTCTGTTTCATAATACTCTCCCTTGTGTTGTGCAAATATAGGAATTGTTATTGAATAACACAACTATCAGTTGTGAAATATCTTATTATTTTTGCAGAAAATGTCAATATTTGACTTGTGTAATAAGCAATCTACAATCTAAACAAATCAGCCAGGACGAGGTTTGAATTCGTTCTGGCTGTTATCATGTATGACGGGAAATGTTTTGAAGTGGACATTAAGGCGCAACCTGGAGCCTCAAAGTGGTGTTTATCTCTTCATCACCTTCACACTCTTGTCGCCAACTTTGACGATGGCGGTGGTGCCGGAGGGGAGGTGGTTAATGATGGTGGCGGCATCGACCTGGCTGGTGGCTGATCCGAGGAGTTTGCCATCGATGGTATAGATGGAGATAGGAGCGGCGGGTGATGAGTATTCGAGGGTTTCGATGGATTGACCATCGAGGGGAACGATGTTCCTGAAGGTATTCCAGGGGGATTCTTTTTTGTATGCTTCGATGGAACCTTCGGGCACATGGAGGGTGGCATAATCGATATAGGAATCTGTGAAGGCATTATATGATTCTTGGGGAACTTTCTCGGCATAACAATAGACATCGGTTATCTCAGGGCACGAGGCAAAGGCATTACTTTCAATTTTTTTCACTCCACTACCGATGATGATTATGGCAAGTTTGCTACAGTTGTAAAAAGAACCGAATCCTATATTTGCCACACCATCCGGGATGTTTACATAGGTAAGACTGCTACAGTTGGAGAAAACTGAATTTTCGATAGTATAAAGACTATTGGGGAGTGTGAGCGAGGTCAAACTGCTGCATCCATAGAATGCTAATTCTTCGATGGATAACACGCTATTGGGGAATGCAATCGAAGTAAGACTACTGCAATTGTAGAACGCCCATTTACCAATAGATGTCAAACCTTCGTTTAAGGTGACCGAAGTGAGGCCGCTACATCCGTTGAAAGCGTTAGCATCAATTGTTCGAACGCTGCCGGGGATAGTGACCGAGGTCAAGCCTGCGCATCCGTGGAAAGAATATTGTCTTATGCTTGTCGCATCGTCAGGAATAATCAGGTCCTTAAGCTCATTGCCATTCAAATATAATTTTTTGGCATAGTATAAAGGTGTGCTGGTACCACCTTCAAAATTAACAGAGCACCATGCAGCAAGATTTGATATGTTGACGGATGTCAGGCCAATACATTCATAGAATGCATAATCTCCAACCCATATATTATAGTTATTGGGGAAAGTAACCGAAGTCAGGTGGCTGCAATTCATGAAAACAGCATCACGTATCGAGGTCACTTCGTCAGGTATTTCGAGCTCGGTTATTTCAACGTCATTCAGAAACAAATGCTGGGCGTAAAAGAGTGGGTTACATGTGAAATTCCGTTGATAAATGGCAGGGCCATCGCCGTTTGATCCCCAATTGAAGGATATTCCACACCATGCGGCCAAATCGGTGATGTTTACCTTGGTCAGGCCATAACAGCGGTCAAAAGCTTGATATCCAATACCAGTTACGCCATGAGGGATGGTGATGGAGGTCAAACCGCTACAGCCGGCAAAAGCGCTTTCACCGATGTACGTCAAACAGTTGGGGAGCGAGATCGATGTAAGGCTGCTACAGCCTTCGAAAGCTTCATAACTTATCGACGTTACTCTTTCAGGGATAATGACGGAGGTCAGTTTTCTACAGCTGTGGAATGCCCCTCCGCCTACTGATGTCAAGCCGTCTCCAAGCACGACTGAAGTTAACTCGCTACAGTTGGAGAAAATAAATATTCCTAATGTCGTCACGCTGTTGGGGATGGTAGCCGTAGTCAGACTACTACAGTTCTTGAAAGCATAACTACCTATCGAAGTAACGCTATTGGGGATAGTGACCGAGGTAAGATCGTTATCTTCGCTGAAAGCGTAATCACCGATTGACGTCACGTTGTATTCGACATCATTATACGCGATAGTCGAAGGAATATCCACATTGCCCGAATAATTGTTTGGGTTTTTAGTCACAATGGCCTCCTTGGCTTTCGATATCAATTCGTAGTAAATGCCGTCGATTTCAACAGCATCGGCGAAGGCTACCAGTGGCAGCGAAATCCACATGAGGGAAATTACAAGTCTTTTCATAAACGTACAGTTTTTTATTGTGAGTAAGATAATATTGTTTTTGTTTTGCAAAAATAGAATGAATGGCGCATTTCGGCAAAAATGCACCGTTAAAATATTAATATTTTAAGTTATCTATCATAAAATATCTATTATTTGTTACATTCAGTAGGCAAATTTTTGCTAAAAGCATAATATTCATGCACCAAACTACGGTAGCCGAGTTCTTTCAGATGGGAATAACTCACACGATAATTGGCCTTGTTGTGCTTGCCGGTGGCGAGGAAACGGAGGTTGTCCTGGAGGTAGTGGTCGATTTCCTTGAGGCCATCGGTGCGGGTGATCATGGGGAAGAACCAGCGCGACCAGGTGAGGGACTGAATGTCGTCCCTTTCGAAAAACTTGCGGTTGAAATAGCGGATAAGGCCCTTCATCGCGGCATCGGCAGGGATGTCCTTTTGGGTGCGCCAACGCAGGAGGAGACGCGTCTTGCGGCGAATCTTGTCCTTCATCTTGCGCTTGGTGGCTTCGGAAATGTCGATTTCATTGCAAAAACACTTGAAGCCAAGGTATTCGAATGGCTCGTCGGAGCGATAGATCTGCTCCTTTTCGAAATTCACTTCGAGGCGATACTTATCCAAAAATGCCTTCAAAGTTTCAATATGCTGCATCAAGGTCGGCTCATCGGGCGCAAAGAGGATGATGTCGTCGGAATAACGTGCATAAATCACGTCATTTTCGGCAAAATGCTGGTCAACCTCCTTCAAATAAATGTTGGCAAGGAAGGGCGAAATGGGTGTGCCTGCCATCACGCCGTGGCTTTCGCGGACAATTTCCCCTTTGAAGATGGCACATTCTTCGGTGAGAATCTGTTCGAAAAAGCGGTAAAGGGAGGGGTCTTCGGCAAGCAATTCACGCAAAATCGGCAACAACAGCGGGATGGAAATGGAGTTGAAGTAGTTGTGGATGTCCACCTTATAGGCCCACATATGGCGTCCGTTGGTGGCGCGAAGAATGTCGTGGATGGCATCGTGCGCGGTCAAGCCGCGACGGAAGGAATAGCAATTGGGGGAAAGGGTGGAGTCGAAGCGATAGAGGAGGTACGAAAGGCATTTGAGGACGTTCATCTCATCGTCGTCGAAACTATATACCACGCGTTTCTTTCCGCTTCCCATCTTGTTGACCAGGTGCTTGGTGGGAATCGAAAGGCCTTCGTCACGCAGCATACGTTCGACCACGGGAAGGTACAGCTTCTCGGAAACGAACGTGTCGGCCACGTCGAATTCGTGCCAGTTGAAGCGACCTTTCCGCAGGCGATAGGTCAGGAATTCCTCCCAGGTGAGTTGATGGGAAAGTTCTTCGAGGATGTTCATATTTTTTTTAACACGAATTATCGCGAATTTACATTAATTATTCGTGTTTTTCAGTTGCGCCAAAACGAAGGCGTGAACAGCGTAATCAAAGTGATGATTTCGAGTCGTCCGGCCAGCATAAGGCCCGACATTACCCATTTGCCCGAAGCAGGAAGGAAGTCGAACGAACCCGTGATGCCCGTGATGCCCGCGCCCAAACCATTGTTGGAGACGCACGAGAACGAGGAGAAGAACGCATCGACGATGGGGAAGCCTTCGGCAACGAGTACAACGCC
>JAZQBS010000041.1:0-9304 GCA_045545875.1 Bacteroidales bacterium | reverse complement strand
GAGAAAACGGCAAAGGGGACTATCATCCTAAGAATACAGCAGGATAAGAACCTATGCCTCGACGTACTCAACTATGAATACGTCGATGACAACTCCCTGCATTTATATTCCTTCCACGGCGAACACAACCAGCAGTTCATCATGGAGCCTGTGGACGGGACCTCTTCCTCCACATCCTCATCCACATCCTCATCTACCTCCACATCCACGTCCACATCGTCTGTCCCCAATGCCCCTGATGACCTGACTCCATATTCTGACAAGATCGGGCAAAGGTTCGCTTTCATTGTAAAGGCGAGACATGACGGCAAGATCTGGGGTGGCAAGGACAAAATCTACACCATCAATTCCGACTTGGCTACAGCAAGCCTCCACTGCGATGCCCAAGTGGATGGAAATGTAGATAAGGTAGTGATAGAAATCGTGGCCGATCAGGGCAGCTATCCCTCCATCACCCGCAACGGCATCAAGAGCCAAAGCTACAAGAAGGCAAAAGGTGCATTCAAGATCATTGGAGTCCCTGTAACCGAAGTCACCGACCCCGACATATCGAAGTATCGTGACAAGGAGGGTGAAATGGTGAAGGTACGAGTCACAGGCCGCACCACCGGCACCATCTGGGGTATGAACAGCGGCTGGGGTTACATGGACAAGTCCGACCTTGCAACGGCTGCCGTACATGGCGGCAAACTGCAACCTGGGCAGACGGGAACGCTGCTGGTGAGAATCAAAGGCCCAAGCGAGAAGCATGAGGAAGCGGAGCGCAGAGGGATAAAGAGCCGCAGTTACGGCAAGTCGGAAGGTAGTTTCAAGATCCGAAGCTGCGTAGACGTTACACCTGTCGGCCAAACCTCCACATCGACTACAACCACTACCACCACGAAGCCTTCAAACAATAATAGTGGTACTACAAACACTTCTTCGTCCAGCCAGCACGAAGGGAACATCTATATCATCAAGACTTCAGGCGACCCGAACTATGTGCTCACCGTGAAAGGCAAGGCATCCAACCATCAGTGGGTGGTGATCCAGAAGAATCAGAAATCGAATGCGCAGAAGTGGAGACTGTCACGTGAGAAAGACGGCTCATACGTCCTGCGCAGCTTGTTGGACGAAAACTTCGTCATCAGCATCAATGACCAGCTGCGCGGCTTCCTATGGCTCAGCGAATACAAGGGCTCGGACCTTGAACGCTGGAAGACTGTGAAGATGGACAACGGAAACTACGTGCTGCTACTCTCGAAAGACCAGGATCGTGCCATTGATGTTGAAGGTGCGGCATATGAAGAGAACCGCGGCGCACAACTTTATGGACGGCACGACGGCCCCAACCAGCAGTGGATCATGGAGCTTGTGAACAAATAGAAGGGAGGCTTTGCGCCTCCTTCCGCTTGGTAAACTACCGTAGGCAAAACAATGATAATCATTTGTAAAATTTTAATCAGGCTGATCCGTTAGGACCAGCCTGATTTTTGAAGCCGAAAAAGACAAAAAGACAACTTTTTCAACTTTTCAACTTTTCAATTCTCATTTTATCAATTTTTGCTGAACCTCTCGGTCCTCCGCACCCCCTCTATCCCCCGCTTCTCCTGGACGCGAACGACGTGAGCAACAGCGGGGGCAGAATACCTGCTTAGGGGGATGACCTGAGGGGTCCTTTTATTTTTAAATTTGAGATTCAAGATTGCATCATAGACTATTTATAAATAATGCATTTATTATGAAAACGAAGATTGCAATGATGCTTTGCCTCCTGTGTGCAGTATGTTTTTCGTGCAATGCCCCACAGGAAAAGCAGGAAACCGAACCAACCAAAACTTTTATGAATATGACGAACGACCAATTGAAACAAAAAATTACAATGGCCCTGGAAGATATGAAAGCCAAGGCCATTGAGATGGGAATTGAGGGTGTGGCAACCGCCTCGGTGCTCAACAAGGATGAGACCGACGACTGGCTGGGCGAGATGAAGGTTGTAGGATCGCCCTGCAACCGGAAAGAGGGCTGGAACCTGGTTGCTATCGCATGGTCGAAGTGCGGCGAAGTCATTGCCACCCAAGCCGACAGCGGAAATCCTGAGCATCAGAAGATGTTGGGCGAACTTAACTTTACCGGTGGTGCCTACGACGAGTACGAAGGCTACAAGATGGCATTTGCCTTCAGTGGAGCAGATTCGGAAGAGGATCTGGTCGTAGCCAAGCACGGAATAGAGAAGCTGAAAGGCTACATTTCGGCATCGCTACAGGAAAAGCAGAAAGCCGAGCCGACCACAACGTTCAAGCCTTTGGCCACGCCGCTCAATAAAGACCAGTTCATTCAGGTTAACATCATAGTAGATGACATCCAAAAGGCTGCCAAGGCCTGGGCAACCCTGCTCGGCGTTCCTGAGCCGGAGATTTGGGTAAACCACCTGCAGAGCAACGGGGAATACCCGTACACCTATCGCGGCAAGGACATCCCATGCGACCTGCAGATGTGTGTCATCGATATGGGCAGTTGGGTGCTGGAACTGCACCAGGTTGACAATACGCCCAGCACGTTCCGCGAGTTCCAAGACAAGCACGGTTATGGTGTACACCACCTGGGCTTTGAAGTAGGCGATGCACGCGATGAAGTGATCAAGGAACTGAAGGAAATGGGCTTCGACACCGAGCGCACCATTGGCGTTTATCCCGGCAGCAGCTGGACTATCGTCGATAGCGAAAACGTGCTGGGTGTAAACCTGAACATCAAGCCTAAAAGATAAGTATTTAACCTAAATTTAAAAAACAAATAGCCAGGACAGATACAAAATGTACTATCCTGGCTGTTTGAGTTATCGATAGGGACAAGGCGCTTAACGTGTCTTTTCCACCAATGCGAAGTCGATGGTCTTGCGGTCGAGGTTGACGTTGGCGACAGTAACCTTGAGCGTGTCGCCCAAGGTGAAGCGACGGTGGGTGCGACGACCAATGAGGCAGAAGTTGCGCTCGTCGTAGATGTAATGGTCGTCACGCAGATCGCGCACCGAAATCAGGCCTTCGCAAAGGTTCTCCTTGAGTTCGACGTAGATGCCCCATTCGCTCACTCCACTGATGACACCTTCGAACACCTGGCCCATGCGGTCCTGCAGGAATTCGGCCTGCTTGTACTTGATGGATGAACGTTCGGCCTGGACGGCCAGCTGCTCCATCTCGCTGCAATGCTTGCACTCCTCCTCGAGCATCTCGCGCACCATGGAGCGACCCTTCTGGAAGAGATAACGATCGAGCAGACGATGCACCATGCAGTCGGGATAACGACGAATGGGCGAAGTGAAGTGGGTATAGAAGTCGAAAGCCAGGCCATAGTGTCCGATGTTCTCGGTGGAATAGACAGCCTTGGCCTGCGTACGGATGGCAAGCGTGGAGAGCATGTTCTCCTCCGGACGGTTGTGGATTTCCTTCATCAGCTGGTTGATGCCCTGGCTGATCTGCTTGTTCTTCGAATGATCGACGACATCCGACTTCTTGCCACTGAAGATGCTCTTCACATTGTGGCCAAAGCGTGCAGCGAGGGTTGCCAAGCTTTCGAGTTTCTCCTGCGAAGGCTGGTCGTGGATACGATAGACGAACGACTTGGCCTTCTTCTGCATCTTGCCATTGATGCGCTGCGGACGCACGTCCTTGCCGATGGCCTCGGCTACCGTGCGGTTGGCCAGGAGCATGAACTCCTCGATAAGCTTGTTGGCATCCTTCGACACCTTGAAATACACATCGGTGGGCTTGCCCTTCTCGTCGAGCACGAACTTCACCTCCTCGCGTTCGAAGCCGATGGCACCCTCGGCAAAACGACGGGCACGCAACTGCTTGGCCAGGCGGTCGAGCTGGAGCATCTCGGGGGCAAAGTCACCCTTCCCGGTCTCGATGATTTCCTGTGCCTCCTCGTAGTTGAAGCGACGATCGGAACGTGTCACCGTGCGGACAATCTCATGACGCAGCACATTGGCATCGTCATCCATCTCGAAGATCACGCTGAAGCACAACTTATCCTCGCCGGGACGCAATGAGCAGAGGTTGTTGCAGAGCTTCTCGGGAAGCATGGGAATGGTGCGATCGACCAGATAGATGGACGTGGCGCGGTTATATGCCTCCTTGTTGATGATGGAGTCGGGATGCACATAGAAAGTGACATCGGCGATGTGGACGCCCACTTCCCAGATTCCGTTCTTCAGTTTCTTGATTGACAGGGCATCGTCGAAATCCTTCGCATCGGCAGGGTCGATGGTGAAGGTCGTGACCTGACGATAGTCGAGACGCTTGGCAATCTCTTCGGGGGTGCAGCCGTCCTGGATGCGCTCGGCAGCCTTGACGACGTTCTCGGGATATTTGTAAGGCAGGCCATACTCGGCGAGGATGGCGTGCATCTCGGTGTTGTTGTCGCCTTCCTTGCCCAGGACGTCAGCAATACGTCCGACAGGATTCTTCGAGAAAGCAGGCCAACGTTCGAAATCGACCACTACCTTGTCGCCATTGTGGGCCTTGCCCAGCAACTCGTTGGGTATGTAGATGTCCTTGTCGAGCGAACGGTTGTCGGGAGTGACAAAGGCATATTTGGACGTCTTCTGGAGCACGCCCACATAGCGATGCTTGACACGCTCAATGACCTCGACGACACGAGCCTGTGGCCCACCGATGCGCGTACGATGTCCCAAGATCTTCTGGATGCGAACCTTATCGCCCGTGAGGGCTTGCATATCGTCGCCATCATACACGACGAATGGAACGTCATTGCCTTCGATACGCACTATGTGCATACCGTTGTGACGACGTTCGAACACACCTATCAATTCGGCCTGCGTCTGACGATCGGCCAGGCCATAACGACCCGGACTGACCTCACGGAGGAAGCCTTGATGCTGAAGATCGACGAGCAGGTCATAGACATCCGTGCGATTGCTACGGCCAAAGATGCCCAATTCCTGTGAAATCTGCAGATAATTATAGGAGTCCTTCGGATGTGCCTTGAACCATTCGGTTATTCTTGCTACCAGTTTGTCTGTGCCTTTGGTATTTCGTTTTGCCATAATAGTAAGGATTTAATGTTGGTTTTTCGTGGCAAAGATACAACGAAAAATCCATATCTCCAAATTTTCGGGAGGGAAAAAATTGAAAAGACGAAAACTACTTATATTAATTGTGAAGATGGTCCGTTTTCAAGCCATATTTTGACAATCAACCTCAGCAACGTTATCGGCTAAAGGTAAAAAAACAAGAAAAAATGCGCATCAATTGCATAATAACGAAATAATGCGTATCTTTGCAGTGTCAATCAACAAACTGCGATAGAAGGTCTTTTGACATGTATTGGATTCAATAAACACTTAATAATATGACTTACAAAAATCAAATGGAAAAAGCCATCAAAGGGTATCTTCTTCCTATAGGCTTCAAATATAGGGCAATGAAATATTCGTATGTCCGAAAAGTAAGTGAAGACCTGACGCAAATGATACGTTGTTCTGAAGAGACACACTACAGGAAGCAGTATTTTTATTTAAGGACATCTGCAACTGTTTCATCCATTTTTTTGAATGAAATCCTGTATCAAGTTACAGATGGCTTGATGGATTATCGTGATGAGTGCGAAAGCCCTGCTTACTTGAATACGCTGGATGGGAAAGAGATAATCCATACGGAGTTTATTGGCGAACGTACGATGGAAGAGAACATTGCTGACTTTGACAGAATGTACAAGGAAGATGTCCTTCAAGTTTTCGATAAATTCAAAACCACAAAAGATGTTTTATTATGTGCCCTACGCGAAAAATACTTTAATCCATATAATAGACCATGTACATGGTACTATGTGCCTCTTGCCTATTATTTCAATGGTGAGTTTGATAAAGCTTTTGAATTCATTGATAAGCGTATAGAAATAGCTAAAGGATCTGAAGCCAGAATTCTTTCGAGATATAATTCTCTTGACGATGAAGACACAAAAGATAGACGAGTCTACGAAGCCATTCGCAAGAACCTCAAGCATTGGATTGCCGATCGTCGGCAGTTCAAGGTTGAAGACGAATATCTTCCCATCTTTAAGGAACAAGCCACCCCTCTGAGTGAGGGGTGGCAGAAAGTCCAATCCTTTGTAGGAAAGATACTGGATAAAAAATAGAATCTGGGTTGGAAATCACTTATTTTATAAATGCCTTGCGATTTCGATGCGCAAGTTGAAGCTGCCGTATCGCGTTGCATCTATACCCAAACTGGTGTCTGCTATATCCTGCTTGACGCGTCCAATTTACGATTGTGAATTGGACGTTCACGACAAAAAGTCGTCTAATGGTAGTTTTTGGTTCAAACGTGGCCCTCAGACTGTTTGTATTTGTCCCAAATTGATATCATAAAAACACCTTCATTTTGAATAAATAACCTCCATTACGTCTTTTTTCCCCACTTTTTTCATTTTTCAATTGATAAATGCTGATGGTTTCAAAATAGTTAGTTACTTGTCCACACTTTTTTGACTTGTTGCAAGTTGTCGCATTCCACTCGAACAAATTCGGAGCGAGAGGTTAGAAGATCTGGAAAAATATTGGAAAAGTGTAGAATATAGATGCAAAATATGTTGGAAAAATGTAAAAATAGCCTAAAAACATGTTGGAAAAGTGTCTTTTTTTGTATCTTTCTTGATTATTTGGAGAAACTACATTATCTTTGCATTCGATAATTGATGTTTTCAAAATGCATTAGTATCTATGATTAAACGCAGAGCGGATGAACTTATCCGAAATTTCCTACTTAACGACAAGCGTGCTTTGCTGGTGACAGGAGCAAGGCAGGTAGGTAAGACTTACTCAATTCGCAAGATCGCCAAGGAGTGCTTTGACAATGTTATTGAGATTAACTTCATCGAACAGCCTGATGCGATAGAATTGTTCAGCGAACAGAAAGGTGCAAAGGACCTGCTCTTGCGTCTTTCTGCCATTACCGACAAGTCATTGGTTCCAGGAAAGACGCTGATTTTCTTTGACGAGGTGCAGCAGTGCAAAGAAATGCTAACCGCAATCAAGTTTCTTGTGGATGATGGCAATTATAAATATGTGATGAGTGGCTCTTTGCTGGGCATTGAGCTGGACAACCTGCGCAGTGTCCCTGTCGGCTACATGGATGAGATAGAGATGTACCCTATCGATCTTCTCGAATTTATTGAAGCTATAGGAATAGGACGTGATGTCGTCACTCATTTAAAAGAATGCTTTGAGAAGAAACGTCCAGTTGATGATTTTGTTCACCAACGGATGCTTGAGGTGATTCGATTATACCTGATTGTTGGAGGAATGCCAGCTGCCGTACAAAAATATCTTGATACTAACAATCTTAGGAAGGTTTATGAAGAACAACACGGAATCATACGTACTTATAAGAGAGATATCACACAGTATGAAAACCATCGAAAGTTGCAAATTGAGGAAATATTTGACCTTGTCCCTTCAGAATTAAATGCCAAGAACAAAAGGTTCATCTTAAAGGAACTGAATGAAAAAGCACGATTCACTAAATATGAAGATGGATTTGTGTGGCTAAAGGATGCGGGGGTGGCTATTCCAACTTATAATGTGGAAGAACCACGTGTGCCGCTTCTGCTCAGCAAACAACGAAACCTGTTCAAGCTTTTCCTAAACGATGTGGGTCTCCTCGCAGCTATGTATGGCGGAAATATCCAGACCAGACTATTAAGTAAGGATGCAAACATCAATTTTGGATCAGTTTTTGAGAATCTTGTAGCTCAGGAACTATATGCACATGGTTTCGCTATGGATCACTCCTTATACTACTTCAACAGCAAAAGGCAAGGAGAACTTGATTTTTTGATTGAGTACGATGGCAATGTTTTACCGATAGAGGTAAAGTCTGGTAAGGACTATGCTCGGCACAATGCTCTTTCTAATGTGATGGAAAGTAAAGAGTATAGTATTCCTTTTGCGTATGTCTTTTGCCAAGACAATATACATACCAAGGACAACAACATTTATCTCCCCATCTATATGATTGCTTTCGTCACACAAATACCTGTTGAAGAAACAATCTATAAGTTCGATCTAACAGGATTAAAATCACTAAGCTCAAAATAATACCGATACTATGTATGGATGGATGTCGGCTGTTATCTGGAAAACCGCGGACGGGACCAAGCTGCGGACGGCACACAAGAAGCAGAAGGTGAAGAACAGGTTGGGAGGTGGCATCATCAATTGGTCGCCCGACACCACCGAATACATCGGCGACCTCATCCTGAAGAACAGTCATCCCGTGATGCTTCTTTATGATGGAGGCTACGCCAGCTTCAGCCATGATACGATTGACGGCCTGCACTATTACATCCAGGACTACCAAGGGAATAACCGCATGGTCTTGAGCAGCAATGGTACGATCGAGCAGGTCACCCATTATTATCCATACGGCGGCGTAATCGGCGACATTAGCACGAACGAAAACGTTCAGAAGTATAAATTCGAGGGCAAGGAACTTGACCGAACCTTCGGGTTGGACAACTATGACATCCATGCCCGGCAGTACTTTGCCATGGCTCCGATGTGGGACAGGATTGATCCGATGGCAGAGAAGTACTATGGGATCAGTCCATACGTTTATTGCTGGGGAGATCCAGTTAACTTGGGAGATTATGATGGAGAAAAAGTAAAATTTAGCAACTATGGTGGTAAGGCAGAATATCTTGAAAAAGAGTTTCAAAGAGCTCGAGATTATTTGCGAAATATAGGATTTATAGACAATCTTTTAGAAAAGATGGTAAACGATCCAAATTATACGGTAATCATTCAATTCCCAAGTAATAGCAAGAGTGCACAAAATGGAAATAACGAATATGATAACAGAAAGGAGCGCACTGGCCAAGGGGGCTACAATGAAGGTATATTATGGTGGGATCCAACTAATGGTGTTAAAACTGATAATGATTATATAATGTCTCCTGTTGAAGGTTTGTATCACGAAGCATCCCATGCAGTTGATGATCTCAAAGATGGAGAAAAATCACATAAAAGCCATAAGAAAAGAGCTGAAAAAGACCCTTCTGGGTCAAATCCATACGATTCAGCCGAAGAAGAAAGGGCTATTACTACCGATGAACAGGAATTAGCACGAGCAATGGGGAAGCTAAAGTCTGGGCAAGTGACCAGAAATAATCATCGTGGGACGCGTGTAACAATCGACACACGTGATGCTAACGGAGGAATTGCATCTTCCACACTTGCAAAAATACAAAAAAGAAAATTATGAAAACAATTCTATTATTGTTATTCTTTATATTAGGCATTGAATCT
>JAZQBS010000040.1:0-43536 GCA_045545875.1 Bacteroidales bacterium | reverse complement strand
CAGTTCGTGGATGCAGTCGGTGAGGTTTTGGGCCTTGAGAGCAAGAAGTTCGGCTGTAGTCAGCGTGTGAGCCTTGACATATTCGGGACCATAGCTGGCGTAGGTGATGAGCTGGCTGTTGTTGGCACCCTGCGAGAGCTTGTTGTCGGCCCTTGCCTTGAGCAAAGCCTGCTGGAAGACGGGGAACATCTGGTCGTTGGGCTGTGCATCGGTCAGCACTTTGTCCAGAAGCTTGATGGCAGCTTCGAGATTCTCGTTCAGACCTTCCACAACGGCATAGAAACGGCGGTTGCTGCTTCCCAGGTGGAAGGTGCAGCCGAGTGCATAGAATGCCTTCTGCAACTGCTCGGGCGTCATATCGGAGGTGCCGATGTAGTTCGAATATTCGCCTACGATGGGCAGCACTTTGTCGGCATCTGCACCCATTTCGAAGACGTAATCGAGTTCGAAGAGCTGGTTCGTCTCATTCTTCTTGCTGAGCAGAGTCAAACCATTGGGAGTCTGAGTGGTTTCAACTTCCTTCGAATAATCTACAAATACGGGCTCAATAGGAGCGGGTTCGCTGTCTGCAATAGCGCTGAGGAAGTCCGACTTGGCATCGCGGTTCGACTGCACGGGAGTGATCTCTGGCTTGTCGATGCGCTGGATGTTGGGGTCGGTGCCTTGAAGCTTGTTCACATATACATAGTTCTTTGCGGTGAGATGACGCTGAGCGAAAGCCATGATGTCCTGCTTGGTGATTTTGGCTTCGCGATCGAGTGTCTTGATGGCGTGCGACCACTCTTCACCATTGATGAATGCATCGACCATCTGCATGGCGCGGAAGTTGTTGTTCTCGAGACCGCGCTGTTGGTTGAGCTTCTGTTCGGTGAGCACTGAGGTAAGGAGTTCGTCGTCAAACTCTCCTTGGGCAACCTTGGCAATTTCGTCGAGCATCAGCTGACGCACCTCGTCGAGGCTTTGACCGGGCAGAGCCATGCCATATGCTAGCATGATGGTATAGTCGCGCATAGCTTCGGTTTCCACGCCTGCGGCCAGCACTTTCTGCTGCTGATTGAGGTTGAGGTCGAAGAGGCCAGCAGTACCATTGCTCAAAAGACCGCTGATGAGGTTCAGGGTGTCCATCTGGTTCGAGGCTGCACCTTCGAAGCGCCAGCCTAGCATCACGTTTTCGGCCTCCTGTCCCAGCACATCCTTGCCGACGGGCTCGGTGATGGCGGGCTGAGGTGCAAAAGTCAGCTGGTCGGGGTTGTTGGCATATCCTTCCTTGGCATTCCAGTCGCCGAAGTACTGTTCGATGAGGGCCACCATGGCATCGGGCTCAAAGTCACCCGAGAGGCTGATGATGACATTGCCCGGTACGTACCACTTGTTAAAATAGTTCTGAATGTTGACGAGCGAAGGGTTCTTGAGGTGCTCTTGGGTGCCGATGGTAGTCTGAGTGCCGTAGGGGTGAGTGGGGAAGAGCATAGCCGACAAGGTTTCGAATTCCTTCGACATGTCGCGTGTCATGCTCATGTTCTTCTCCTCATAGACGGCTTCGAGCTCGGTGTGGAAGAGGCGGAACACGGGGTTCTTGAAACGCTCCGACTGGATCTTTGCCCAGTTCTCCACCTGGTTCGAAGGGATGTCCTCGGTGTAGCATGTCACATCGTTCGAGGTGAACGCATTCGAACCGTTGGCACCGATCATGGCCATCATCTTATCATATTCGTTTGGTATGGCATACTGCGAAGCTACACCCGAGATGGAGTCGATGACGTGGTAGGCTGCTTTGCGGGCATCAGGGTCGGTGAGTGTACGGTAGTTTTCAAAAAGGGTAGTGATGGTGTCGAGCAAGGGTTTCTCAGCCTCGTAGTTCTGTGTGCCGAACTGTGTAGTGCCCTTGAACATCAGATGCTCCAGATAATGTGCCAAGCCGGTAGTCTCGGCGGGATCGTTCTTCGAACCGGTGCGCACGGCGATGTAGGTCTGGATGCGTGGCTGCTCCTTGTTGACAGTCATTGACACTGTCAGTCCGTTCTTCAGCTTGTAGGTCTGGACGTTCATGGGGTCGCCAGGCGTGGTCTCGTAGTGGTAGCGGTTGTTGCCGCTGCAAGCTGCCAGCAGAATAGTGCTGCATACGAGCATCGCGCTGGCAAAGATTTTAGTAATGCTTTTGTTCATAAGATTTATATAAAGATGTTATTGGATAATCACGGTCTTCAAAAGGGCTTTGTCGAAAACTTCGCAAGCCACTTTGTTGATTAGTTCGGGAGTGACGCTGTTGATGCGATTGCAGGTCTGTTCGAGCGTCTCCACCTTGCCCAGCCTCAAAAGGTTTTTGGCAAGGGCGATGGCGTTGTTCTCCATATTGGCCATTGCAACGCCCAGTTGTCCGCCCAGCTGCTTCTTCGCATTGCTGATTTGTCGAGGCGAAAGCAATTCGTCCTGGAATCGTTCGAGCTGCTTGTGGCAAAGTTTGAGGCAACGATTTACGTCGTGGTGGTCACAACCGAAATAGATGCCCAGATAGCCGGCATCGGTGTAGTTGTTGATGTTGCTCTCAACGGTATATACCAGCCCGCGGTGTTCGCGCAGTTCCAGTCCCAGGCGGCTGTTCATGCCCGGACCTCCCAGGATGTTGCAGAGCAGGGCCAATGCCGCTGCATATTCATGTCCGATGGGGTAGGTGGGTGCACCTAGCAGGACGTGGCTCTGATGCGTGTCCTGATGGATGATGATAGGCTGCGATGACGTTGCATCGCAACCAATAAGCGAGGAGCGATAGCTGTTGACCTGGTCGCTGGTCGGCAATCCCTCTCTATTGGCATGGGGCACTCGTGTGCAATGGAAATACTTTTCCACCAGTTTCACAATCTTGTCGAAGGGCGTGGCACCTTGATGGAAAAAAATCATTCGGTCGGGCGTGTAGTTCTCGTCGATGAAACGGATGCTCTTCTCGTGGTCGAAGGTGCGCACGGTTTCCTCGTTTCCGAGAATATTATGTCCCAAGGCATGCCAGGAAACGTTTGACGAAGAGGAACAGAACAGGCGGTTCTCAAATTCGTCAAAAATCAACTCTGTAGGCGTATCTCGATACGACATTATCTCGTCAATCACCACCTCGCGCTCCATTTCAAGCTCGTGTTGGGGCACTGTGGGATTGCAAATCAGGTCACACAACAAGTTGCAGGCGCGATCGAAGTCCTTGTTCAATCCTATGGTGTAGAATGTGGTCTCCTCCTTCGTCGTGAAAGCGTTCAGTTCGCCACCTACGCTCTCCATTCGGTTGTTGATGTGCCACGAGTCGCGAGTGGTCGTGCCTTTGAAGAGTACGTGCTCTACAAAATGAGCCATACCGTACATCTCGGGTCCGTCTTCGTCGCGTGTGCCGCAGTCAACCATGAAACCACAGTACATCACTGGACTATCGGATGTGCGATGCACGATGCGTAGGCCATTGTCGAGGGTAACGCTTTGGTATTGCGTATAATTTGTCATTCAATCTTTCAATTCCGGTCTAAAACGGCGCAAATTTACAAAAAACTTATCATAAAATGAACATCCTATTGATATTTTCCTTATTTTTGCAACGAAAACCGTGAGATTTGACAGTTGTAAGTTGTATTTCTCACCTAATTATTAATTGATTAATTATTTATAGTATGTTGCTTCAACTTCCCCTTCTCGGCATCATCGGCATGCAGGAGATCCTTATCATCGCCATAGTAGTTCTCGTCCTCTTTGGGGGTAGAAAGATTCCTGAGCTGATGCGCGGTCTCGGCTCTGGCATCAAGAGTTTCAAAGAAGGCATGAAGGACGGCATGCCTGACGAAGATGCCAAACAGGATACGCAACAAAAGACCGAAAAAAAAGAGGAAGAGAAGTAATCCCTTCTCTTCCTATTGATTATCAAACTCTATCTCCAGTTGTTTTGGTTCGGGTAGGAGGCGGAAGCTCATCCGATGGTAAGGTGTTGCACCATGTTGAGCGATAGCCTCTCGATGTGCCTTGGTGGGGTATCCCTTGTTGACGTTCCATGCATAGACGGGGAATTCCTCATGCAAGGCATTCATTGTGTCGTCACGGTAGGTCTTGGCCAGGATTGAGGCGGCGGCTATCGACATCATCTTGCCGTCGCCCTTCACGATGGTCTGGTGCGGAATGTCGGCAAAGGGAGAAAAGCGATTGCCATCGATAAGCAAAAACTCGGGACGAACCACTTCGCCGCCGCGCAACACGCACTCCCGGCCGTCGGCTTCGGTCATGCTTAGTCCGCGAATGGCTCGGTGCATGGCTTCGATGCTTGCACGAAGGATGTTCAACCGATCGATTTCGTGATTGTCACACACACCAACAGCCCAGGCCAATGCCTCTTGTTGGATGATTGGCCTGAGCGCGTAGCGTTGTTTCTCGCTAAGTTGTTTCGAATCGTTCAAGGCTGCCAACCCGCTCTCTCCACTGGCGATACGCTCAGCAATGTTGGGCGGCAGTATGACAGCAGCAGCATAGACGGGACCTGCCAGACAGCCGCGTCCCGCTTCATCGCACCCCGCTTCTTTGCGTCCTTGCTTCAGATAGGGTTTCAGCATTCTTACAGTTCCTCTTCTTCTTCCTCCTCTACTTCCAGCAGAGGCAGGGCTGGCTTGTCGGCAGATTTGGGTCGAAGGGTAGGATCATTCTGATATTCTTCGAGCTCCTCATCCACCAGCTCTTCGCCGTCCTGATTGACGAAGCTTACAAACAACGTCGAAGGCTCGTTGAGCTGCTGCTTGAAGATGTTCTTCAGTTCTTCGACGGCATCTTCATCAGGGATGTAATTGTAGCCGGTGCTTTCGAAATGGCCGCCTTTCGAGAAGAATGCAATCAAGTGCCAGGTCAAACGGCTCTGTCCACCTTCGTTGTGATATTCCTTGGCATATTCGAACATTCTGCGACGGGTGATGATATTGCGCATCTTGACCATTACCATCACGTCCATCGTTACCTTGGTATATTTCTGTACCTGTGTGCTCCAATAAACAGCGTTGATGACGTCGTTCTCATTAGTTAATTTAAAATAGTAGAAGGGATCGGGCACATCGCCGACAGCCGAGCATTCCAGGCTCATGATGTTGCCTTTGGGCATAGTAGCCTTCTTCATCTGACCGAGAGCCTCAGTTCCCTGGCAGATAAGCAACAGACTGAATAGGCTAATCAGAAAGTGTTTCATAATGCATAAAATTTTAAGTTAATACCGGTAGTTAGATCACGCTGCAAAGATAAGGCATTTGCATCATATTTCCAAATTTTTTCAGCAAAATTTTTACATAGAGCAGTAAAAGAGTATCAAATGAAGAAGGTTTCGCCTCACAGCGAAACCTCCCAAACCAATTAATAAGCCTTTTGTGAGTAAACCGCAATCAATTACACAAAAACACAATCCAATATTACAAATGAATCTAACAACATTATGTCTCTTTTGACGGTACAAAGGTACGACATTCTATCGAAAGAGCGTATCTGCTGACAATCTTGTCGTGCGGATACGCTCTTCATTATCGAAAAATGGGACAATATTGTTGATGCTTAATGCGGGGCCTTCATGATCTTGTTGACCTTCTTCATCGCCTTGTGTGTGGCCTTGTGGATCATCTTAACATCGAAACCGCTGACGTCATCGGGCCAATAGGTATTATAGAGGATGGATTTTCCTGTAAGAAACTCGCACCAGGTGCAGGCTGCTGCAAATCGGCCCAACGACAATGAAAGGTGGATGTCATCGCGGTTCATGCAGTCACCCAGATCTTCGCGTGCCAGCTGTACAGTAATGCCCGAGGGAATACAGCGTTCAATACCCACCTTGGGGAGCTCGTCTTTGGCTGTATTCAGAATGGCCTTGTACATCGTTTCCTGGCTGCTTCCGTAGCTCTTGAAGGCACCGCTTCGTGACTTCTGCGGGTAGGCCCAGGTCAGATGCCAAACGATTTCGACGTTCGGATTGGTAGCCAGTTCTTGCACCATCCGCTTCAGTTCGCCCAAGTTCTTGAATGAATCTGGTTGCCCCGATAATGGGCTGGCCTGCTGCAGGGAGATGATGTCCCAAGGTTCGTTCACGATGATGGAATCGAGACGAGACTTCTTCGTGTCGGTCTTCTTGCCGCCCACTATCTTGCGGAAGGCATAATCCGTCTTGCCCGTCTTGAGATTATCGAGGTGGCGGTCGATGCTGCATCCACCGATGTAGGCATTGCCGATTACGAGCGAGTCGCCTTGTGCGGCAGCAAGTTCGTAAAGGTAGTTTTCTACAGCATCTTCCGAGAAGCTGTTGCCGATGGCCAGCACCTTGATGGTCTTGGCTTGCAATCCAATGCTGACCAGCAGCATCAGTGACAAGATAGTCAGTCCTTTTCTTATCATTTTACTTTATTCATAAATTTCTCACGTCCGACGATGAAGCGCAGGTGTTCGCCTTCACCGATCAGGCCGTCTTCGTCCGAGGCACTTACCTTGAACGTTAGTTTTCGTCCCTCTACGCCAATCAGTTCTGCAGTGGCAGAAACTGTATGTCCGATGCCTGTGGGCTTGATGTGGGATGCTGCGATGTGTCCTCCTACTGTTGTATAGCCTTCGTCCATACTGTCGGCTACGCAAAGCATGGCGGCATTCTCCATAAGTGCCAACATAATAGGGGTAGCCAGGACCCTGAGGTCCCCGCTACCCACTGCACATGCCAAGTGGCATTCTTCAACCACCAATGTACTGGTGTAAGTCTTGCCTGTTTCCATATTATTCGGTTTTTAGCGTCTTTGATGACCACCGCCATGTGATCCACCTCCGTGAGAGCCACCATGCGAACCGCCGCTGTGAGAGCTGCCGCCTCCACGATGCGAGCTGCCGCTGCTGATGTGCGATGAGCTTGCTGCACGGGTGGTGCCGCTGGCGCCACGCATCACGCTGCCCTGTACGCGCTCAGATCTGCCGCTCGCCTGCTGACGCATCTGGCGACCGCTATTGCTCGGCTGGGCGTGCGAACCACGATTGTTGCCACCTCGGTTGACGTCGTCACCACGATTGCCGTGGTCATTGCTGCGACCATTGCCGCCTTGGTTGGCACCACCGCCGGGATTGCCGCGATGGTTGTCGTTGCCTCCACCGCGATGGTTGATGCCATGGTCGTTGCCACGGTGGTTGTCATTGCGCCCATGATCCATTCTCTCGTGCCGTGGAGCACTGGGAGTGTGGTGAGGAGTGGCGTGATGACGAGGACGTGCAGCGTGAGGACCGAAGTCGTGACGACCACCTCTGCGATGGATGGGACGAGGATGTGCATACACGTGGTGATGATAGCGACCTCCGCCATAGTAGCCGTGGGGGAAGTAATGACGTCCGTGACCTCCGTAATAGGAGTGGTAGATCAGGGGAGCATCATAGTAGAAGAACCGATGGTTCGTGTAGATGTCGAAGATGCGGAACAACCAGTTGCCGGCATATGTATAGACGGGGCGGAAGAAATAGTCCAGCGAAATGAATGCCAGATACTGGGCCTCCGTCATGATGTAGCGCAGGTCGTCGTTGCGGTAATCGAGGTAATTGTAGTACCTGTCGATATACTCGGGATAACCGTACACCACCTCGTCCATGATGGGATTGATGGAGGCAATGAAATCATAGTTGATCTCATAGCAGTCCTCAATCTGCTGAGGTGTGAGGTTGAGCTCATAAGCCATACGATCGGTCAAGAAACGTGCGTTCTCGCGGATCGCCGTGGGGGTTAGGGCGAAGGCCTGAACCGCTCCGGTGATGGCTACTGCCAGGGTTACAAGTAACTTCTTCATTGTTTCGTCGTTTTATAGGGTTTATACTATTTTTTCCTTGCTTTTGTCTCTATGACGTGACTTCGTATGGAAGGTTTAAATCGTGTATTATAGATAAAGAGATGAAGGAATATTGCTATGCCGAGGTTGCAGCAGCGAAAATGAAACAGCAAATTTTGTGTATGGAAGCAGCCTAAAGATACTTTTTCTTGGCAGAGAGGATAATGATGTCTATATTTGTAGCTGATTTTAAACATTAAAATTTTTATCATTGCATATAAGTTGTGATAAAAAGTTTTAGTTTGATAAATTGAATTTTTATTTTTTATATTTGTTTTAATCCATTATGAAAAAGTTTTTTTCTTTTGCGGTAACCGCAATGGCTTTCTTTGGCCTTGGCAGCCTCACCTCCTGCCAAGATGAGGATTTTGATGTGAGCACAGCTGTGCTCCAGGAACGTGCCTTCGAACAAGGCTTCATCGAAGAGTTCGGCAAGCCGTCTGCTGATCAGCGCTGGGACTTTTATGCCCAGAAGATGGAAAACCTTTTTGGCAGTACGACACGAGCAACAATGGCAGTAGATCCTGTGTGTAAGGTGACTACTGAAGGTGTGGAACAGCAATATGATTTTGATTTGGTTCAGAACATCATTAATCAAAAACTTCCGGCTGGAAAAGATAACTCTAATCAGGGACAGAATACCTATACTTTGAGGTCGGTAGGCAAGTTCAAGATTTCTGCTGTAAACTATGGTGGTAACGTTGAGACACTTCCTGAATGGGAGTTTCACTTTGGAATCAGCTATAGGAAAGCCGACGGACAGAGAGTTAATAAGGAATTATTCACGACACAAACCATTCGTAAGGAAATGAGTTATTATACTGTTCCTGGTTCTAATCCCAAACGCTATTATGGTAATCCTGAATTGGCAGCAGAAGTGGAGTTGACTTACAATACACCGTTCTCCTTCTATATGGAATATACTAGACCGGCTGAGCAGGAGCATTATATCTTTTATTCCGATGAGAAGCCCGATCCCAATGGAGGTTCGAAGCCAAATGGAGCTAAATATGAGGGCCCGTCAACCCTTCTCTATTCTCTGGAGAATCTGACAGCAGATGGTACTCAGGAGCAGATTATTGTTCTTGGCTTTGAAGACATTTGGTTCCCAGGTGGCACATCAGATCGTGATTTCAATGACGTGGTTCTCTTCATTGAAGGCTCACTCCCTATCGCAAGTTCGAAGCGCTTTTTCTCGGAAGACCTCAAATCGTTTGACTATGACTACAATGACGTTGTTTTTGACCTTAATAGTTCGGGCATCGTCTTGCGTGCTGTCGGTGGTACACTGCCCGTGTATCTGAAGATTCTGCCTAAAGGGGGAGATCCAGCGAATGAAAATGACTGGGTGACTACCGATGAACTTCATGAGGTGATGTATGCGGGCAATGGCAATGCAAAAGCGGAACATAAGACCTTTAAGTTAGGCGACAAGACACTTTATTCGCCTATTAATGTGGGAGACGCAAAATATGGCGTCAAACTTGAAGCAGTCCGAATACCAGGCATCGAATGGACAGGTGATCAATGGCTTACTGCAGATGATGTGACCAATTTCGCAAACAGTCTGTCAACCACCGGTAAGGTTGGGGATGTCAAGTTGCTGGTAGGAAATCCAGCAGAAGTGCTTGACAAGGTCAATAGTACTGACGATATTATCGAATACCAAGATATGGGAGGCGTTCCTGCCATCTGGTGGGGACCTGTGGACATCAACTGGATGAAGGAACTGCAGAAGATCTCCTTGGGCTACGAGTATTTTTATGGAGGCGCACCCGAAGGCGGCAGTTATTGGTATGAAGGAGGAAAACATCCTGAATATTGGTATGTGTTCGGTGCTAATACGGGTGGCGACAAGTGGTAATGTCGGAGTCCTCACGGTCAGGCAAGAACGTAATATTATTTACGCATTATAGTATCATTCAGGCATGGCTTCGGTCATGCTTGTTTTTTTATTTGCACGGACGCTCCTCAACTCCTCAATTAAAGGATAAATACAATAATGAACCTGTCGGTCCTTCAGTGTTGGTCTATTTCACGGAAGTTAATACCAAGGCCACAGGTAATAAGCAAATTATGATTCTTGGCTTTGAAGAAGGTTGGCCTGGTTTTGCTGACGCAGACTATAACGATATTGTCATTCTCCTCGAAGGTAATCTCCCAGAACCTACCAGTAAGCGCTTCTTCTGTGAGGACAAGAAGTCATTCGACTGGGATTACAACGACGTTGACGCACTACAAAAAGTTTGTTTTATTTCTTTACAACTTTACGCCCACCATGGATATAGATGCCTTTCGCCGGAGGTTCTCCTGAGAGGCGACGGCCATCCAGCATGTACCAGTCATCATTTGTTTCATGACTCCGTGATTCCGGATCGATTGAGAAGATGCCCAAGGCTTCGCCTTCGAAGTTAAGAACAAGCGAATTGATTGGAACTCCCAGCGAGTCGTCGCCTCCTAGTGAGAGACCATTCTTCAATTGGAAGTAGGCATGATAGGCTTTCAATTGAATGTCGATGGCAGGATGGTAGAGTGAATTATCTTCACCGAAGCAAAGAACGCTTTGATCTTCTCCAATTAGGGTAATAGGTGAGAAAGTGCCTACAAAGTCGATATAGTCAGTTTCGACTTTTGTCTCTGCAGCGTTATCCCACACCATATTTTTGAATATTGGGTTCTCCACTTCGTCGCCACTCTTCCACTTCACTAAGTAGGGTTTCCCTGCTTCAATTGCTGAGATTTTACCATCAGTAAAGTTCAGGGTCAGGGTCCCGTTTTCTAAGTTTGAGCTAAAGAGGGTTTTAATGGTCGCTCCCTCCAATGGCGTGCCAACAAGGGAACTTAGTCGGAATGGTAAGCAGAGTGTGAACCAGTAGTTGTCCTTCCATAGTGTTAAGTCCTCGAGCGTTACGTCGTTGACGAGCTCTGTGTCGAACCACTTTGAATCTATCCATGCCAGGCGATTTTTCGAGAAATTAACCACCTCAGAGATAGCATTCTCAAACTTATCGAAATGCCCACTCCATGCTTGGTTGTCACGTTCTACAGCACCTTGGCTGAGGATTAGGCGAAGTGAGTCGCTGATGGTCTCGACGCGATGATCGGTGTAGCTCGTAAGTCTCCTTTGGGTGTAACGTGCCTTGATACCGTTAATGTATGCTATATCTTTATTTAACTTTATCCAGTAGAACGGGATGATTTGACTGTTGTATTTGCCATAGTTCATCATCATGTCATTGGTGGCGTATCGCCAGTCTTCAAGATTGGGCTCAAAATAGTAGCCTGCAGAATGACCGTATGCTATGTTGAAATCCCAAAGTGCCATCTTCCAGCGATTGTTGTCACCTGTGGCACGTGCATGGGTGTCACTGTATTTATATAAAGGAGTACTCAAACGGTAGGCATCGACATTGTTGCTTACCTCCTGAGCAATCTCGAAATCCATGAACGACTCTCGGTCGATAAAGTCACCATAATGAATCTCGTAATCTTTTGCTGCAAACGCGTCCTCCATGTCGGCAATGGACTTATCGACTGCCTCCTTTGTGCCATCAACAAAATCTTCATATTCTGGATCTTTGTACTGATATATAATCTTCCTGTTCCTGATTTTGCTACCGTTGTTTCTGATGGGACAGTATGTGGAAGTGTAGTGTGGTTCTGTTTTTTTTGTTTGTGTGTTGGTAGGTCGATCTACTTCCACATGGAAGTCCCCAGTCGTGTCATCAATGGGATTATCGTTGTCATCCAAGCCGTACTCCCAGAGGTTTAGACGATGCTTGCCCTTCGTGGCGCGTTCGCTGAGGATAAAGACACCGTAGTAGATGTTGTTGAAAAATACCTCACAGTAGCGCATCTCGGGGGCAAAGGCATAGCCGCCGCGTGCCATCTGCATGGTAAGCACATCGCGGATATAGCTAATGTCCTGCCAAGGTGCCAATAAGCACCAGTCGTTGTCCTTGCCCATGCCAAGTAGGCTCACTTTCTTCTTCTTACCATCGATTGTTTTTGTAGTGTCTTCCAGTGTCTTGATCGACATTGGTTTCTTGGTCTGTTCATCACCTTGGAACGAAGTGGCTCCTCGCCACTTGATAGCTATGGGGCCGTCAAATTCCATGGTCTGATTATCGTGACTTCCTAGGTCAACATAATTTATCCCATTGGCATTGTTGACGACTATCATGTGCCCCATGACTCTACTTTCATGGTTAAGTATGTTATTGGTCGTGATAAAGACGAGAGGCAAATTGGAACTCTCCATGGTGACAGAGGTGACTGGAGGTGGATAGTTCCTATTTGCATCACCCTGTGCAACTGACGAACTCAAAGACATAAGTACGCATACGAAAAGAAGAAAGTACTGTTTCATGAAATAAACTAAAACAAATTAGGGACTTTGTAACAACCTGGGAAATTTAGCTATAATCGGGCGCAAAGATACTATCTTTTTGATAAATATCAAAAGTTTTTAACCTTTTTTTATAATAATAATTGAGATATTAATGTTATACTAATATTTTGGATAAAAAGGGAAGTTTATGCTTTATAATGTAGACTTCACAGTATAGAAAGTGGAGAGGAAGTCGACGGTAGCAACGGCGAGGAGGGTGAGGAGAGTGTCACTCCAATGCAGGAGGACGGGATAGGCGGAAACGATGTAACGTGTGGTGTCGCCTCCTCCGAGTTTGATGAAGCCGAAATGTTGCTGGAGGAGGCAGAGAGTATGATACTTCAGAAGTAGATTTTTGTCAATTTCTTGAGACACAATATTTGTGATTTATTTGCACATGTTTGCAATTCTTTTACTTTTTGTCTCATTTCGAAGTTTTAATAACCATTGGAAATCAATATCTTATATTTGCAACATAAATGCAAATATTTACTTTGTATATCATCGACAAGTTTTGATGTTGGAATAATCAATACCTTTGCACCGCAAAAACTGCAAATCGAAATTTCATTATACATTATTATTATTAAAACAAACATCTATGAAAAAAACGATCAAGTTATTCGGTGCAAAGCTTGTGATGATGCTTGTGATGATGCTCGTGGTACAAGTGGCATCGGCGCAAAGCAAAATCTCAGGTACCGTTGTTGATGCGACTGGAGAACCTGTTACGGGTGCATCCATTGTTGTTGTCGGAACCCTAAATGGTACGGTTTCGGATATTGATGGTAATTTCAGCATCAATGTAAAGTCGGAAGACATGCTTCAGATCTCCTACATCGGTTATGTTACGCAGACCTTGAAACCAGTGAATGGTATGACAGTGACACTGATGGAGGACAACGAAATGATTGATGAAGTAGTTGTCGTAGGTTATGGCGTTCAGCGCAAGAGTGACCTCACGGGTGCAGTAGCCAAAGTGGACGGCAAGACACTTGAGGAGCGTCCGATGGCAAACATCGTACAGGCGTTACAGGGCGCTGTGCCTGGCTTGAATATTTCGGTTACTGGTACCAATGCAGAGGGATCGAGTTCGCAGACGCGTATCCGAGGCGAGAAGTCCATTTCGGCCGACAATAAGCCTCTCATCATCCTTGATGGTATTCCGTTCGATGGAGCTTGGTCGGAGATTAACCCCAACGATGTGGCCTCGATAGAGGTGTTGAAGGACGCTTCATCGGCAGCAATCTATGGAGCACGTGGCTCGAATGGTGTGATTCTGATTACCACCAAGAAGGGCGACAAGGGTAAGTTGAACGTATCCTACTCGGCCAACTTTACTGTCAATAAGGCTGTCATTGTGCCGCGTCTGATGACTGGACAGGAGTTCTGGGATGCGAAGATTGATGCATTGAAGGCCGCTAACGTGATTGACCCCACCCCCTCAAATCCAGAACCTTGGATGGGTAATATCACCATGACAGAGCAGCGTCTGCACGATGCCGGATTGGAGACCGATTGGCTTGACCTCGCCCTTCGTACTGCCTTCAGCCAGCACCATAACTTGTCGTTCCGTGGCGGTGTGAACAAGACATCCTATTATGTATCGTTCAACTTGGCCGACAATGAGGGCATCGCCGTGGGTAACGCCTTCCAGCGTGTTAACTTGCGCGTCAATCTCGATCAGGAATTCACCGATTGGTTGAAGTTCTCGACCAATACTCAATTGGGCCGTTTTGACCGCAGTGGCAGCAATGCTTCGTTTGGCCGTGCATTCAAGATGAACCCCTTGGCCGAAGCCTACAACGAGGATGGTACGATACGCTCTACGGCTTGGGAGGATTCGAGTGAAGCATTCTGCGTGAACCCACTCGACGCCTTGAATAACAGGACGCGCGATATCCGCTATAAGGTCGTCACCAACAATGCCCTGGATATCAAGATCCCGTGGATCAAGGGTCTGACCTATCGACTGAATACTGGCTTCACCTATGAGAACTCGTCGTGGAAGCAGTATCAGGGTCTCGATACCTACTATGGAGCTCGTGCCAATGGTATCATTAATACAGACGACTGGCATTCGGAGGAGTGGATCATTGAGAACATCGTCTCCTACAATCGTGAATTCGGTAAGCATCGCCTGTTCCTAACCGGCCTCTATTCTGCACAGAGCAAGGAGTATGAGCAGAACACGATGGAGGGCAAGGATTTTCCAAATGACGTGATGTACTACTACCAGATGTCGAAGGCCAGTACCTCGTCGGGTAGCTCATCCTACTGGAAGGTGAACCACCTGTCGCAGATGTTCCGTATCAACTATACCTACGACAGTCGCTACCTTTTGACCCTCACGGCCCGTCGCGACGGCTATTCGGCCTTTGGAGCTGACTCGAAGTTTGGCGTGTTCCCATCGATGGCCTTGGGCTGGAACGTGATGAACGAAGAATTCTTCAAGCCTGCAACCGATGTGATGAACAACCTGAAGATTCGCCTCTCGTGGGGTAAGAACGGCAATGAGGCCATCTCTGCCTATTCGTCGCTGCCCAACCTTTCGACCTATAATTATCTGAACGATGACCATACGGCCATGTACGGCTTCTTCCCCGAGAAACTAGCTTCGCCTACCCTTGGATGGGAGACAACGCAGCAGGTGAACCTCGGCGTGGATTTCGCGTTCTTGAACAACCGTATTTCCGGTACGTTCGACACCTACTGGTCGCGCACCAAGGACTTGTTGCTCAATCGTTCCATCCCCACCATCAACGGTACAGGCAACATTACCGAAAACCGAGGCAAGACCAAGGGATCAGGTTGGGAACTGCAAATCAATAGTACGAACATCGTGAAGAAGGACTTCATGTGGACTACGACCTTGAACCTTGCCCACTATAACACAGAGATTGTCGATGTGGGTATCTACGACGAGCAGGGCAACCCTGTGGACGACATTGCTTCACGTTGGTTCATTGGCGAGCCCATCAGTGTGAACTATGATTACAAGAAGGTCGGCATTTGGCAGATCACAGATGCTTCGAATCCCAAAGGTCAGCAGGATCCCAACTATCGTTACTCAATCCCTGGATACGTGAAGGTGGATGACAAGGATGGAAAGAACGACATCACCCCCGATGACATGCAGCTCATCGGTTCGGCAGTGCCTTGGCTTATCGCTTCACTCTCAAACAGCCTTTCGTACAAGGGACTGACACTCACCGTATTCCTCAACTCGGAGTTTGGACGCTCGGCCAACAATACGCTGATGACAGTCTATTCGAATTCCTATCGCCAGAACCGCCTCTATCATGACTTCTGGACTCCAGAGAATCCGACAAACGACTACCCGATGAATAGTCTTGATGCTGGCCCCAATCCCTACGATGCAGGCTTCTACGAGGATGCTTGGTTCGTGAGACTGCAAAATGTCAACCTGAGTTATAACCTGCCATCCAATTGGCTCAAAAAGATCAGGCTCAGCCGTGTACAGGTTTATGTCGATGGCAAGAACCTGAAGGTTTGGACTCCTTGGAAGGGCCTTGACCCAGAATACACTTCCAACCAGCTGAGTACACCGCCGCAGCGGTCGATCAGTTTCGGCTTGAAAATCGATCTTTAATCATCAATGGTCTTCAATCATATAAATATATAAAAGATGAAAAGCTTCAAAACAATCATAGCGTGTCTGATTCTTGCCCTCAGTTTGGCAGGATGCAACGAAGATTCCTTCCTCGAAGAGCAGCCCCATTCGTCGCTCTATCCCGAGAATCTTCTGGTGGATTACAACGGTTTCCAGTCGATGATCACTCCCCTCTATGGCATGATGCGTGCTGAATATCGCCGTGCTGATGCTCTGGGAGGAGGCATTCCTCTGGTGCTCCACAGTGCGTGGGGTGGAGGAGTAGATAACTCCTGGGCCAACAACAGTCATTCGGAGTTGAAGTTCATGTACTACCCGTCTGCCATCAAACAGGTCGATCTGCAGATCTTCTCAAACGTCTTCCAGTGGTGCTATCGCATCATAAACACAGCGAACATGATCATCGCTCGTGCCGAAAACGAAGATATCAACTGGGGTGTAGGTGCACAGGCCGAGAAGAATAAGAACGAGATTCTGTCCGAAGCTCGTTTTGCCAGAGCGTGGGCCTATCGTCACCTGACCTATTCCTTTGGTGCAGTACCCCTTTCGCTCGAAGAGATTACAGGTTCGAACTACCGTACTGACTGGGAACGCACCGACGTGAGTGAGATTCGCAAGGCGATGGAGGAGGATCTGCTTTTTGCTGTCAACAACCTGCCGCTCCGACGCAGCAACAACAGCGAGATTTCTGGGGCTATGGCACGTCATTATCTGGGCGAACTTTATCTTGCCATAGGTCAGCCACAGAAGGCCGTCGAAATCCTGAAACCTTTGGTTGAGGGCAGCGAATACGCCTTAATGACCGAACGCTTTGGCAAGAATGCCTCCAATCCGGGTTGTGCATTTATCGACGTGTTTCGTACGCCGATGTATGTCGATGGCAACAAGGAGGTTCTTTTTGCCTTCGTCAATACAGAGCCTGAAAACTCGGCCTATGGCACAGCTGAGGTTTACATCAAGAGTACCTACAAGGACTACTATTCGAACGATGGTACCATCAAGAAGAGCAATATGAACGACCCTGACTACACTTCGGGAGCATGCACGTGGCCACAGGCTTTCTGGCTCAACAACGGAGGTAAGGGTGCAGGACGCATCGTCCCCTCGAGAGGCGCGCTGCGACTCTACGACTACAAGGGTATGGGCACTGTCGACGACCGTATCTCAGACTACGCAATGGTATGGACCATCAATGACCGTGCTGCCGACGGCACCATCACCAGTTTCCTGAACAACGGACAGGCTGTGATCGACACCACCGTGACTTCGAAGATGACAGATGAGGCCACCACTTCGATCAAGAAGTATAACTGGCCTACCACCCGCAAGTGGGACTATACTGCACCCGTGAAGGCTAATGGTGACAAGGACGGCTGCTACCAGGACATCGTCTATTTGCGTTTAGCGGATACTTATCTGCTCTATGCCGAAGCTCTGATGAAGACCAGCAAGAACAGTGAGGCCATCAAGTGGATCAACAAGGTGCGTAACCGCTCGCATGCCGTAAGCATCAGTGAGAACGACCTTGCCGTGGGTGGTATGGATTTCATCCTCGATGAACGCAGCCGCGAACTGCTTTCGGAGGAGGAACGTCGTCATACGCTGATTCGTGTGAGCCAGGAGAATGGAGGCGATGAACGTGCCGTCGATAACTACTTCAAGCGTCGTATGCGCCAACTTAACGAGATTGCCGGCCGTCCGGCTCGTGGCATGAACGACTACGATACGCCAGTGCTCTTCCCGATTCCACAGAACTTCATCGAGTCGAACTCCGGTCGCGTTTTGGAGAACAATCCTGGATATTGATAGTTTAGTTATATATAATTGTGTGTTAAAGTGGTATGGAACTTACTGCATTCATTGTCGCAATCGTCATCATTGTCGTGACGGGTTACTTCCTTTACAAGAAGACCAATCCCCAGGGATTGTTGCTGCTTTCCGGCCTGCTGATGCTGGCCTTGGGCATAGCGTTCGGCATCAATCCTTCAAAACCGGATAATCCGACGGGAAGCATCTTCTTCGACGTCATTCGCCTGGTAGAGGAAACCTTCACGAAAAACTTCGCCCGAGCAGGCTTGATGATTATGACCATTGGAGGCTATGTAGCCTTCATGAATGCCATCAAGGCCACCGATGCTTTGGTCTATCTGTCGATGAAACCTTTGCGATGGTTCCGGAAGTTTCCATACCTGAGTGCTATGATTACCATCCCTATCGGACAGTTGCTGTTTATCACCACGCCGTCGGCATCTGGATTGGGATTGTTGCTCGTAGCCTCCTTCTTCCCTGTCCTGATCAACCTTGGTGTGAGTCGTCTGACGGCTCTTTCGGTGATAGCGGCTGCCACCATCTTTGATCAGGGTCCGGGATCGGCCAACACTGCCCTGGCTGCACAACTCATCGGACAGACCAACGACGAATACTTCATCACGCACCAGCTGCCATTAGTCATACCTACCACCTTGGTCGTCATGGTTCTGTACTATTTCAGCAATCGCTACTTCGACCGCAAGGACCATGGTGTGGAGGAAAAGCTCCCGGAGGTTACACGTCCTGAGGTGCCTTTGTTCTTCGCTATCCTGCCAGTGCTTCCTTTGGCCACCCTGGTCCTCTTCTCTCCCTTTGTTGGACTTATTGGCACGCATATCAAGATCAATACCACAATAGCGATGATTTTTTCGCTGTTCGTATCGTTGATTGCAGTGGCTTTCTGCAATCGTGATTTCAACAAGACGTTTGCCTTGTTCAGCACTTTTTGGAAGGGGATGGGCAATGTTTTCGCTTCGGTCGTCACGCTGATTGTCGCAGCCGAAGTCTTTTCGAAGGGGCTCATCAGTCTTGGCTTCATCGATTCGCTGGTCAATTATTCGTCGAACGCTGGACTGACAGGCATTGGCATTTCGGTAATCTTTGCCATAGTGGTCTTCGGTGCTGCTGTACTAATGGGAAGTGGTAATGCGGCGTTCTTTTCGTTCGGACCACTTTTACCGCTTGTGGCTACGCGTATAGGACTCCCGGCCTTTGCCTTGGTGCTTCCGCTGCAGCTTTCGGCCAGCATGGGACGTGCCGTGTCGCCCATTTCGGGTATCATCGTGGCAATCGCAGGCGTGGGTGGCGTGTCGCCTATGGATCTGGCCAAGCGAAATGTCATCCCGCTCACGGGAGGATTCCTTTTCTTGCTGGCCTATCATTTTATCACTCTTTAATACGTTCAAGATGTTCACTCTTATAAAGAATGCCGACATTTATGCTCCCCAGCATCTCGGCATTAATGATATCCTGATTTGCAACCGTCAGATAGTATACATTGGACATAACTTGCAACTGCCCGACGGGTTGGAAGTTTGTGTCATCGATGCCGAAGGGCTCAAGGTCGTGCCTGGTTTCATCGACCAGCATGTCCACGTGATCGGTGGAGGTGGGCAGTTGGGCTTTGCCTCACTTGTACCTGCCGTTACTGTAAGCGAACTGGTGGAGGTAGGCACTACCACAGTGGTTGGATTGCTTGGGACCGATGGTTTTGTGAAAGACCTTGGTACCCTCTATGCCGCCGTGAAAGCCATTTGTCAGGAAGGATTGTCAGCCTATATGCTCACGAGTTATTATGGTCTGCCGGAACGCACACTGACGGGAAGTGTAGCCGAAGACCTTATATATATTGATAAGGTAATAGGCTGCAAACTGGCTATGAGTGACGACCGAAGCAGCTTCCCAACAACACTCGAGATACTGCGACTCATTAACCAGGTGCGATTAGGAGGTTTCACTTCGGGTAAAGGCGGTGTCCTCCACATCCATCTTGGTGCAGAAGGGACTGGCATTGCTCAGTTGATCGACATCGTAAAGCAGCATCCCAAGTTCGCTGACTATCTGTCGCCCACTCACCTTATTCGTACGCGTCCGCTTTTCGAACAGGCTTTGGAATTTGCGTCTCTCGGTGGTATGATTGACTTCTCAACAGGCGGAACAAAGTTCGATCAGCCCCGTAATTGTGTGATGGAAGCAGTCAGCCGTGGCATCTCAATCGATCGCATCACCTTCTCGAGCGATGGACATGGCGGCGTGCGTAAGGAGAATCCCGAGACAGGCGAAGTCATATATCGTCCCGCTCCCCTCGACTTAAATTACCGTGAGATGACCTTGCTGGTGAAGGACTGTGGTATGGCTCTCGACGATGCGCTCAAGCTCATCACTACCAATCCGGCCCGCAACTTGAAGCTCAAGAGCAAGGGACGCATTGCCGTCGGTATGGATGCGGACCTGTGTTTCCTCGACGACAATCTCACCCTCCAGCACGTAATGGCTATGGGACGTATGGCGATGATGTCGCAAAATATTCTTATGAAAGGGAGATACGAATGAAAAGTAAGTTGTTCCTTTGTCTTGTATGGGTAATGTTGTCCTCGACTGTCTGTGCCCGGATTGATGTTCCCGGGGAAGGCGTATTCACATATGCTGATTATGCACCTTATTCCGACAAACCAATCGATGTGCATTACTTCATCCCTTCGGATGGCGATGCTGCAACGATGCCCATATTGTTTGTGATGCAGGGTGCTGACCGCGGTTGGACGTACCTGATGAAGACATGGAAGCAGGATGCGCAGAAGTATAGGTTCATCGTGGTAATCCCTGTTTTCACCAAAGAACTCTATCCGGTGGAGGAGTATCAGGAGATGGGCGTATTTGCAGAAGATGGCACGCTGAATGCTCCAGAGCGTACGGCAGCCATTTTGATCGACAAGCTGTTCGAACGGTTTCGTGATGAAATAGGTGGTCGACAGCAGCGCTATTCCTTCTATGGCCATTCGGCGGGTGGGCAGTTTGTTCATCGTGCCCTGCTGTTGCACGATAGTCCTTATGTGGAGCGTTCGGTTGTTGGCAGCCCGGGTTGGTACACTTTCCCTGATAAGAATGAGATGCTCTATCCGTATGGCGTGGCCGATCTCCCATACATCAATGAGGATGACCTACGTCGTTTTGTGACACGTGAGGCATGGGTGCAAGTAAGCGATGGCGACACTCTCCGCGAGTCGTTCCTGCGCAAGACTCCCGAGGCAGAGTCGCAAGGTCGTAATCGTGAGGAGCGCGGCAAGTCGTTCTTTGCCAGCCTTTGCAAGACGGCTATAGATCTTGACGTTGAGAACGGTTGGAAGTTCATCGAAGAGCACAACGTTGCTCATCATTCTTCAGGCATGGGAAAACGAGCCGTGAAGTATCTATTCCCCGATCTGGTGCGACGGGTGGACTGCAAGGAGGTGATGACTCCCGCTGAGGTCATTACAAGGCTGCAGGATCTTTTGGCGGACCATGAAGGTAGTGCCAGGATGGAAGTGCTGGGACAGACACCTCTTGGACAGGACATACCTGTTGTGTACGTCGGCAATCGCAATGATGGCAAACTACGCGTCTGGATAGAGGCTGGGCTGCATGGCAACGAGCCTGCTGGCGTGCTCACTGTCTGCCAGTTTGTGGATTATTTGCTCAATAGTTTGGAAGGCCGGGATATCTGTAGTCGTTTGAGCTTCATGATAGTGCCAATGGCCAACGTGGACGGCTATTCGATGCGTGATCGCTTGTCGGGTACGGGCAATGACCTCAATCGTGACCAGGCGTTGATGACTGACACGGTGACGTGGATACTGAAGCGGGCATATGCATCGTGGAAACCGGAACTAGCCATTGACATACACGAATACCGACCGTTGCGCAAAGACTTCGCCAGAATGTGCGGCATGGAGGACTCCAGCATTGCCATTGCTCAAGATATTCTGCTCCTACCCTCGGGACATCCCAATGTGGATCCGGCCATCCGTGCGCTCAACGACACCTTGCAGCGCCAGATACGACGCGACTTGGATGCCGTTTCCTACACCCATGGCTTCTACTTTACGGCCGTTGGAAATGAGCACGATGGTTATTATATTCGCAAGGACGGAGGCAATCCGCGCTCGAGCACAACATTTCAGGCACTCACCAATGCTGTGTCGCTCTTTTTCGAAGTGAAGGGCATTGGTCTCGATGATGAGTTGTTGCCAAGGCGAGCTGATGTCGGTCTTGTTGCCCTGCGTTCTGCCATTCGGAAGGCTGCTTCTATTGCCCAGTATATAAAGGAACAGGTTCAGTTGGCCGACCATCGAGCCTGTGAAGCCAGTCGTCCTCTTGTCGCGCGTTCACACCCAAAGGAGATACAAACCGAGGTTATGTTTGAAAATCTTGATGCTGGATGTTTCTTCAAGCAACCTGTGACCGCACGCGATGCGATGCAACAGGTGATCGACCTTGTGAAGCCGCGTCCCGCATATTATCGACTTCCACACGATGCTGAACGTGCCAAGCAACGTCTGCAAACGTTGGGCATAGTTGTCGACGGTGACAGCATACCAGTAGGTCAGCAGCTCGGCAACCTCGTGGTCACGTTGCTTGACCCCGAATCGCAGCATTTCGCTTTCGAGGGATTGCAGATAGTGGCTGTGGAGAAATGACGGATGAGTTTTTTCGTCGGTCGGAATACTAAACAGACGATTTTGCCGTTACATATTATATGCGAAGATATTTATCACTCCTGTTGTTCCTTTGGACAGCACCCTCGGTATTTGCCGACTACAATATTGATTCGCTGTTTATGGTCCTTGACCAGACCATAGACAGCGCTGCGTATTTCATCAATCAACGTGAGGACAATATCAATCGTCTGAAAGAAATCCTGGCTGATAACCGGGATCCGGACTATCGTATAGACTTGCTTGACAGTCTCTTTCATCAGTATGTCTCCTATCAGTCGGATTCTGCCATGGTATATTTGAACCGTTGTATCGAAGAATCGGAACAGTTGGGTAGTGAGGCGCATAATGCCGTGTACTATCGGGTACGTCTGGCGCAGCAATTTTCGCAATCGGGCATCTACTACGATGCTGCTGCCTTGCTTGCCTCGTTGGACAAGGAGAAACTCTCGCCATCGCAGAAATACTATTTCTTCAGGACAAGAAGCAATGTGGGTTTCGAGATTGCCAACCAGACCAAGAACGAACGTCTCAGGCGCAGTGAAATGGAGGTGTGGCGAGCTTACAAGGATTCTATCCTCAAACTGGAGAATTATGACAGCGACATTTATTTGCAGTCTTTGGAGGAACGACTGAGAGATGAAAAGAAATTTGAAGAATCGTTGCGTGTCAATGACCTTCGCTTGAAGAAATATTCAAAACCATGGCGCAGGTTTGCTATTGTAGCCTCGTGTCGCTATCAGACACTCAAACAAATGAAATCGCCTCGCGATGAACAACTCTACTGGCTCACCGAATCGGCCATCAGTGATGTGCGCAACGCCATTATGAATCAATCGTCATTGTGGGAACTGGCCGATATCCTTAGTCGTGAAGGTAATCTGGACCGTTCGTGCCGATACATCAGTTTCTCGTGGGACTGTGCTACCGAGTTCCATAGCCATGCCAGGACGAAACAAATATCGCCGATTTTGAATACCATCAACGTAAAATACCGTGAGGACATACAGCGCTATGCCCAAAGTCTAAAGGTCGGTATGTGGATATTGGCCTTGATTTCCATTCTGCTTCTTGTTTCGTTATACTTTGTCATAAAGGAGCATCGACGTCTAAAGCAGGCCAAGCATGTCATCGACAAGAAAAACGAAGACTTGTCGGCTGCCGTAAATGCACTTGACGAATCAAATCATAAAAAGGAAAGATACATTGGCTATTTCTTGGAACTTTGTTCTGTGTATATCGACAAGTTGGAGAGTTTCAGACTTAACGTTTTACGCAAGGCTCAGCATGGACAGTTGGTCGAGTATCTGTCGAACCAGAAGATTATGGCTTTGAAAGAGGCTGATCAGGAGAGCTTGATCAAGTGTTTCGATGATGCATTCCTTGAGCTGTTCCCGACATTTGTTGAGCAATTTAACGCTATGCTTCGTCCTGATTCGCAGATTGTCCCGCCCAACAGGCAGTCTCTCACTTCCGAGTTGCGTGTTTTTGCCTTGATTCGACTAGGAATCGATGACAGTGCCAAGATTGCAGAATTTCTCAACTACAGCATTCGCACCATCTATAATTATCGTACCAAGGTCAACAAGTTGCTTGTCATTCCCAAGGAAGAATTTGAGAGGCAATTGATGCAGATTAAATAAGAGACGAGGCATGGAACATGGACAAATAAAGCCGGGCAATGCTGCCTGGCTTTTGTTATTTCGTGACCTAATGGTTACAATGTGGACCTCACAGTATAGAACGTGGAGAGGAAGCCGACGGAGGCAACGGCGAGAAGGGTGAGGAGGGCATCGCTCCAATGGAGGAGGACGGGGTAGGCGGCAACGACATAGCGTGTGGTGTCTCCTCCACCGAGTGTGATGAAGCCGAAATGTTGCTGGAGGAGGCAGAGGATGATGCCAAGGACGAGGCCGACAACGGCTCCGATGCCGGTGATGAGCCATCCTTCGCAAGTGAAGATGCGACGGATGAGCGACGGGTCGGCTCCTAAGTTGCGGAGTGTGCTGATCTGAGCCTCCTTGTCGATGATAAGCATCGAGAGGGCACCGATGGCATTAAACGAGGCAATGAGCAGGATGAAGAAGACGAGGAGGAAGGTGAGCCACTTCTCAATCTGCATGATGCGGTAGGCATCGGCTTGTTGTTCGTGTTGGGAAAGGATAGTGAAAGAGGGGACCCCTTCTAATCCCTCGGCATAGGGGGAGGAGTTAAGACCGAGCCTTGCAGTGAGGTCGCGCTTTACGCGGTTCATGTTGGCCCTTGGATGGAGTCGCAGTTCGTAAGCAGAGGTGAGGAGGCTGTCGCCAAGCAATTGCCGAGCCATGGGAAGCGAGCAGAGGAAATATTGGTTGTCGTAGTCGGCCTGCTGCACCATGAAGATGTTGCTGCAGTAGAGGTTGGCTTCGGCAAATGCGTCGTCGGAATTGGAGAGGTTTTGTAGGCTTGAGGTTCGAAGGCGAGGCGCATCGACTGTCAGTTGGCCCGAGAAGTTGCTGTCGTTGATGTTGGGGTCGGCATATCCTTTTTTATCGATGAGACGTGGACAAAAGACGGTAAGAGGCCGAACGAAGCCTCGGTTTATGCTGATGATGCTGGCGAGGCCTGCACCGAGGATGCAGTAGTCGGCAACCTCATCTTTAAGTAGAAAGCCGTCCTCGCCAAGCAGGATATCGTCAATCTGAGTGACTCGGGCAAAAGTGCTGTCGACGCCTTTCATGATGGCGGGTATCTGGTGACCGCCATAACTGAGCAGGACGGTCTCCTCGAGGGTGGTGCCCACGGCCTCTACGTCGGGATGGGAGAGGAGGATACTGCGCAGCGTGTCGCTGTCGTGGAAGGTTTTGCCGAGGGTAGGCTGGATACGCAGTTCCGGGTCGAAGCGCGAGGTGAGGCTGCTGACGAGACCCTCGAAACCGTTGAAGACCGAAAGCATACAGATCATCGCGGCTGTGATGATGCCCACACCGCATGCTGCCACCAACGTGATGAGGTTGATGGCACTATGAGACTTGCGGCTGAACAAGTAGCGCAGGGCGATACGGAGGGCGAGCATTGTGCGGGGTGCTATTGAAAGGCAGCAGCCAAAATCGGCTGCTACAAGGACGCCGGGAAAGAACGGTGGGGATGAAACGGGTTACTTCTTTAGCAGCTCGTCGATGCGCTCGAGATAATCGAGCGAGTCGTCAATGTCGAAGCGCAGTTCGGGGATGACACGGAGCTGGTAGCGCACCTTGTTGCCGAGAGCGCCACGTATGCCGCTCACGTGGTCGTTGAGGTTTTTGACGGTGTCGGCGGCTTTGTCGGAAGGGAAGACGCTGACGAAAACCTTGGCGAAGGATAGATCGGGTGCAGTGCGCACAGCACTGACGCTGACGAGGAGGCCGCGTGTCTTGGCAGTCTCCTGACGGAGAATCTCAGCCAGCTCTTTTTCGAGCAGGCGGTTCACTTTGTCTAATCGGGTATTTTCCATTGTTGCTGTTTCTTTTTTATGCTTGGCAGCCAAGGATGGCTGCCGCGTTGACAATATGGGTTATAATTTGCGGATGAGGGTGAGGCCGTCGCGCATAGGGAGGATGACCTTCTGGACGCGGGGATCGCGGGCGATGTGGTCGTTGAAACGCTGGAGGCCGATGGTTTGAGTGTCGCTTTCGGGAGGGTTGGGATTAAGGACCTTGCCATCCCAAAGGGTGTTGTCGGCAAGGATGAGTCCACCGGGGCGGGTGATGGGCAGGACGAGTTCGTAGTACTGGTCGTAGATGCGCTTGTCGGCATCGATGAAGACTACATCGAAGGGGTCTTCGAGCTGAGGAATGATTTGGAGGGCGTCGCCGAAATGGAGGTGGACCAATTTGCCGAGATCTCCAGCTCGGTTCATCACGTCATGGAGGAAGTCTTCGAGTTCGTCAAATACTTCGATGGTGTGGAGCTCGCAACGCCCGGTGACGGGATCGGGTGTGAGGGCTTCGGCCATCGAGAGAGCACTGTAGCCGCTGAAAGTGCCCAGTTCGAGGATGCGATGAGCGCCAGCAAGCTGGCAAAGCATTTTGAGTAGTCGTCCCTGAAGGTGGCCTGAACACATGCGAGGATAAGTCAGTCGCAGGTGCGTAAGCCGTTGCACCTGGTGGAGCAGTTCTGGCTCGGGGTCGATGTGGGCGCGAACGTATTCGTCAAGTGCATTGTCGAGTTCCTCGTAACGTAGTTCCTTTTCCATTGGTCAGCACGCAAGCATTTTGAGCAATCCTTCCAGGGCGAGGCGGTATCCGTCGATGCCGAAACCTACGATGATGCCGTGGGCGACGGGTGAGATGAAGGAGTGGTGGCGGAACTCTTCACGCGTGTGTACATTGGAGATGTGTACCTCGATGGTGGGAATGGGAACAGCCTTGATGGCATCGTGGATGGCAACGGAGGTGTGGGTATAGGCTCCGGCGTTGAGGATGATGCCGTCGCAGGGGGAAGGTTTGCTCCCCTTGGTCGCGTCCGAGGGAAGTGAAAGGTTTGCTTCGTCACCATACCCTGCGAGGTGGATGCGGTCGATGATGTCCCCCTCGTGGTTAGACTGGAAGTAGTCGATCTGGACATCGGGATAAGCCTGACGCAGTGTTTCGAGGAAGTCTTCGAATGTCTGTGCGCCGTAGATCCCGGGTTCGCGATGGCCCAAGAGGTTGAGGTTGGGGCCGTTGATGATGAGGATGTGCATTTTTTTGCCCATTTATTTGTCGGTTTGCGAAAAATTGCGTATTTTTGCGCTGCAAATATAGGCTATTTTTTTGAAATGGACAAGAAACAGGCAGCAAAATATTATTCGCACCTCAAATTTGAACGTAACTTGACCGATAATTCGGTGGAGGCATACCTGCATGACATCGAAAAACTGCAGAAGTTTGCCGACAACTTGGGCAAGCCCTTGGAGGCCTTGGAGCAGTCGGACATCGAGACGTTCTTGTGGGGACTGCGTGACGTGGGCATCACTTCGACGTCGCAGAACCGCATCCTGGCCGGCATCCGCAGTTACTATCGTTTCCTGCGGCTGGAGGGAGAACTGGAAGCCGATCCGACCGATTGTATCGACTCGCCAAAGTTACCCGAGCACGTCCCGACGGTGTTGACGCTCGACGAGGTGAACCGTGTGATTGCCGCTACCGACCCGACGACATGTGACGGACAGCGTAACCGTGCTATCCTCGAGACGCTTTATTCCTGCGGCCTGCGCGTGAGCGAACTCACCGAACTGCGCATCGGCCACATCTACGAAAAGGAGGGTTTTATCCAGGTCGTCGGCAAGGGACGGAAGGAACGTATCGTGCCGATTGCCGAGAGTGCCTTGCGTGAAATCCGTAACTATTACCTGTTTCGCAACGAACTCGACGTGAAGCGTGGCTTCGAGGACTATGTCTTCCTGAATCGTTTCGGAAAGAAGTTGTCGCGCATCATGGTCTTCAACATCGTGAAGCGTTATTGCCGGGAGGCCAATGTGCAGAAGGAGGTATCGCCCCATACTTTCCGCCACACGTTTGCCACCCATTTGCTGGAAGGTGGTGCCAATCTGCGAGCCATCCAGATGATGCTGGGACACGAGCAAATATCAACCACTGAGATCTACACGAAGGTGGATAGGCAGATGCTGCGTGAGGAGATTTTGACCTTTCATCCGCGCAATAAGATAAGGTGATATTTAACAATTAACAATTAATAATTAACAATTAGGGCAAAAAGATTAAAAAAATAGCATGTTTTTGCGAATTATTTGAGGAAATATGCACATTTATCAAAAAAGTTTATTATCTTTGCACCGCAGTATTGTCGTCTAATCTTATATTAAAATATAACATTTATCAAAATTCAACTAATATTTTTTACTATGATCAAGAAAGTCTTTTTGACCGCAGGCGCAGCAGTTATGCTTGCTGCCGTTACATCGTGCGGTAAGCTCGATCCGCTTACTGCCGACAATTTCGTTTGCAATCCCAATCCCCTCGTTGAGGAGGGTGGCCAGGTGAATGCAACTGTTACCGTAACTTATCCCGAGAAGTACTTCAAAAAGAAGGCCAGCATCACCATTACTCCTGTGTTGGAGTATGCCACTGGCGAGACCGCAGGCACCCCTGTAACCTTCCAGGGTGAGAAGGTGAGCGGCAACGACCAGGAGATCAACTACAAGTATGGTGGCACGGGCACATTCCGCTGCTCGTTCCTCTACAAGGACGAGATGGCTGCTTCGAAGCTTCGTCTTGACTTCAATGCTGACCTGAAGGGCAAGTCCATCAAGTTGCCCAGCGTTTATATCGCTGATGGCGTAATTGCTACCGAGAGCCTCTGCTCGGCTTACGGCAATACTCCTGCCTATGCCAAGGACAACTTCGTGAAGGACACCTTCGACAAGTACATCGCCACCATGATCTACCAGTACCAGAGCACCAACCTGCGTGCTTCGGAGTCTGAGAAGAAGCAGGAGGTGAAGGATATGCAGGCTGCCATCACAGCCACCAAGAACCAGGATCGTCGTGAGTTCGAGGGCCTCGATATGGTTAGCACCGCTTCTCCAGAAGGTGCCTACTCGCTCAACGAACGTCTGGCAGCAGGTCGTGAGAAGAGCTCGGCTGCTTACTTGAACAAGTTCCTCAAGAAGGCCAAGATGCAGGGCCAGATCACTCCCGAGCAGATTGCTGAGGATTGGGAAGGCTTCAAGGAGCTCGTCGAGAACAGCAGCATCCAGGACAAGCAGCTCGTGCTGAACGTGCTGAGCCGCATCAGCGATCCTGACCGTCGTGAGCAGGAAATCCGCAACCTTTCGGCTGCTTACAAGGAGCTGGCTGACGAGATTCTGCCACAGCTTCGTTATTCGAAGGTTACTGCTACCGTCCGCAACATCGGCCACACCGATGACGAGATTGCTGACCTCTGGAAGAACAACAAGGACGAACTCACTGTTGAGGAACTTCTCTATCTTGCCAACATGTCGAACGACAATGTGAAGGAGGCTATCTACAAGTACACCCAGGGCAAGTTCGGCAAGGACCTTCGTGCTGCCAACGACCTGGCTGACCTCTACTACACCCAGGGCAAGTATGCTGATGCTGAGAACATCTGGAAGAGCATCCTCAACAAGGACGCCAACAACCCACAGGCCAACCTCAACATGGGTCTCGTTGCTATGAACAATGGCGATTGGCAGGCTGCCCAGACTTATCTTGGCAAGGCTGGTGATTGCGCTGAATATGGCGAGGCTATGGGTACCCTGCTCACCAACAAGGGCCAGTATGCACAGGCTGTACAGAGCTTCGGTGACGTGAAGACCAACAACGCTGCTGTTGCTAACATCCTCAACAAGAACTACAGTGCTGCCAAGTCGATTCTCGATGGCATCAAGGACAAGAATGCCATGACCTACTATCTGTCGGCTATCGTTGCTGCTCGCACCAACAACGCTACCAGCGTGGGTGACAACCTCCGCAAGGCCATCGGTATGGACAGCTCGTTGAAGAACAAGGCTCTGAACGACCTCGAGTTCGCCAAGTTTGCCAGCGTGCTCAACAATCTTTGATTGATTGACTGATAAATAGAAAGCCCTCGCCAAACGGCGGGGGCTTATTTTTTTGAGCGGTCGGAGAAATCTGAATATTCAGAGTACTCAGAGTATTCGGAGAATTCAGATTACTCGGAAGCCTCTGAGAATTTTGATTATCGAACTTCGACAATGGATTCGTCCTTGATAAAAAGGAGGAAGCCTGAGACTGACGTGTAGCCCAATTGTTTCAGAAGGCGCATGTAGCGGGACACTTGCCGGCGATACCCCGGATGGTTGCTGCCGGTCTTGAAGTCGATGACGATGGCGTGTCCATCGGGTGAGATGACGATGCGGTCGGGACGTTCCTGTACGCCTTGGGTGTTCATGATGGTGAGTTCGTTGAGCACTTGCAGGCCATGCTTGAACCAGGGAGCTACCTCGGGCATTGCAAGGATGCGGGCAATGGTTCGCTGCATCTGTTGTTCGGAAATGACCGTCTCGTCGATAGCTCCACGTGCGTAGAGATCGCTGATGACTTGGGGGGCTTCGTCGGCGGTACGTATCTCCTGCATGACGGCATGGATATAGTTGCCCTTCTCCTTGGCGGTGATATCGGGCTTGGCAGGGTCGTGGAGGATGGTGAGATTGGGCAAGCGGGTAGGGTGGACGACTACGCTTGTCAGCGATGAAGTCGGAGACGTCGATGTTTCGCGTTCGGTGGCAAAGTCGCCAGAACGTGGCCAATCGCCAAGGACGAGTCCATTGGAATTGCCTTGTGCGGTGCAGTATTGTTGAAGTCTTTCCTTCAAACCACTTCCTTCGGCCTTTTCGGACTTCGGAACCATGATGATGAGGGCCTCTTTTGCACGAGTAAATGCCACATAGGCTATGTTCAGATTGTCGATGACGACGCGTTCTCTTTCCTCGGCATAATCGGCTTTGAAGATGGTGTTGTCCAGGCCGCTGTTCAAAGAGATAGGGAGAAGGATGTTCTGATTGATGTCCTGCCCCTCTGTTCCAAGGTCGGAGAGCTCGACCTTGAAGGGCGGTTCCTTGGGTTCGCACCAGATAATGTCGTTGCTGCGTGTACTCAGGTCGAGGTCCCACGATGCATAAGGAAGGATGACGGCAGGTTTGCCTAGGCCTTTCGACTTATGGATCGACATGATAAGGATGGCATCCTGTTCGGCAGGAGTGGTGATCGACTTGTTGCATCCTGTCTGCATCCACCATTCGAGGAAAGCCGAGAGGTCGCTGCCCTTGGTTTGTACGAATTCGAGCACCATGTCACGGAAAGCTTGCAGGAAGGGACCGTCCTGCTGTCGAGCATTGTCGGGCAACAGGGCGATGAGTTCCTCGGTCATCTCATATAGGGGTCGGTGGGCCAATTCGGGATGGAAGGCATGCTTCGACTTGTCGAGTTGGAAGTATTTCTCGATAGCCTCTTCTGGTGTGCTACCATCGAGTTGGAAGAAACTGCACCAGGCAATGGCACAGAAGATGTCTGATTCGGGCGATAGCAGATGGGCCATCAGATGGATGAGCGTCTGTATGGCGGGACGAGCCGAAAGCAACAAGGCTTCACCCGAGATGATGTCCATGCTATAGGGGCTATCGGGGTGCTCGTTCTTGTAGCGAAGCAGGGCCTCTGCCACCCAACTGCATTCCTTGTTCCTGCGGCAGAGGATGACGATGTCGCTGGGTCGGAATCCCTTCTGCTGCAATTCGATGATGGTCAGAGGCAGTTGTCGAGATGCCTCGGCGGTGAAGTCATCGACGCGCGGCGATTTGATGGGAATGTCGTCTTCGTCCTTCGGTTCCAGAAAACTCACGTTGACATATCCTTGCGGTTTGTCGTCGCCCCGTTTGGGAGGAGCAATGCTTTGCTCGACGTCGGCATAGATGGCCCGGATGCGTTCGGAGCCAATCATCTGGTCGAGCTTGGCAGCTAGGTCTTGGAAGAAGGCATTGTTGAACTGCACGATGGCGGGCAACGATCGCCAGTTGGTGGTGAGCGAGGTGGAATCGTCGTGGTGCGCCCAAGCCTCAAAATCGTTGATCTCGGAGTTCAGAAGGTTCCAGTCACCACCACGCCAGCGGTAGATACTCTGCTTGACGTCACCGACGATAAGGTTTTGATAGCCTTGTGCAAGGGAGTTGCTGAGCAGGGGTTTGAAGTTGCCCCACTGCATCCCCGAAGTGTCCTGGAATTCGTCGATCATGTACGAATGGATGCGTGTGCCCGTCTTTTCGTAGATGAAGGGAGCATCGTCCTTGTCGATGAGCCTCGAAAGCATCTCGGTGGTGGAACTCAGCAGCATGATGTTCTGCTCGTTGCAGTAGGCAGTCACCTCCTTGTCGATGTTGGCGAGGATGCCCAGTTCGTAGAAGTTGCTCTGGATGACACGAGCGGTGAGGAAGTTCTTGTAGGTGTCGCCCGAGGTCAGGGCGATGCACTGCTGTATCAGCTGCTGGAATGCATCCTTGACGTTCTGTGGAATATTCTTGCTCTTGAACAGTTTGTCGGGATTCTCGGCTACATCGATGAAACGCGGAGATGGTTGTTCGGAACTGCCTGCAAGAAGTTTGTCGAAATATGATATGGTACCTGAACCTTTCCATGCAAAATCGGTGGGCTGTAGGCCGTTTCGCTCTATCAGCTGCTTGCCCTGTTCGCCCAATGATTTGGCCGATTTGCGCCAATTGCGCACCAGTTCGTCGAGCATCTGGGCATATTTCCCGAGTTGTTCCTTGTCGGAGGTGAAGGCGCGGATGGCATCGCTGTGCTGACGGTAGATCTCACTTCCCAATATCTTCTTTGCCAAGGTGATAAGGCTGCTGCGGAAATCCCATCCCGAGCCTTCCTCAATGCGTTTTTCCGAGAACCGAATCATCCATTTGAACAGGTGTGGATCGTCTTTGCTGTTGAGTTTGTCGAGGAAGTTGGTGACCGCAGCTTCAAGCACACGGTTGGAATCGAGTTCCACCTCGTAGTTGCCCGGTATATTGAGTTCGCGGGCAAAGCTGCGGACGATGCGTTGGAAGAAACTGTCGATGGTCGAGATGTTGAACGATGAATATTCGTTCAGAATCTGTACGAGCAGTCGGGTGGCCTTGTCGCGGATAACATCGCTGACGCGTTGGTGCTCGGTGGGGTCGGAGAGGTCGCCTTTGGCAAAGGCCGGGGCAATGTCATCGAAATAGTCGGAATGAGAGGGGTCCTGGCTGAGGAGAAAGAGCTGGTCGATGATGCGGTTCTTCATTTCGCCCGTGGCCTTGTTGGTGAAGGTCACTGCCAGTATTTCGCTGAACTTCAGTTCGCCCGAATGGATTTCGGGCAGCAGTTGCGGCGAAAAGATGAGTTTGAGATAGAATCCCGTGAGCAGGTGCGTCTTTCCCGAACCTGCCGAGGCGCGGTAGATGTTGAGCGGATGTTGTTTATCTTGGGAGATCATGATATGATGTCGAAGAGGTCGGAGTATTCGGAGTATTCGGAGTATTCTGAGCACTCCGAGTATTCGGATTCTTTGGAATATGACCTTGCAAAGATACGCAAAAAATATGATTGTAACATCATTCTTGCCCAATTAAATGATTAAATTGCCAAAATAAAGTGCTAATTTGTGCCATCTGTCGGCATTTTCGTGTAAAAATCTATTAAAACGCGCGCGTAAATTTTGCTGTTTGGTGGGAATTTAGTAACTTTGCGTCCGAAATATGGCCAATAAAACGTTAATGAACAAATATACTACATTTTGCATTGCCCTTTTGGGCATGTTTTTCCTGTCGGCTTGTGACGCCGACGATCCGTCGCTCGACTACACTGCCCAGTACTACTCGGTGGGTAAGGTGAGCCTGAGCAACTCGCTGACGGAATCGCAGCGCACCGTCATCGGACGTCTGCTCGACAATATGGTGAAGGTCGAAGCTTGCCAGTTCTATATGGGCGCCCAGTCGCGTTCGGCCTCTCGTGCCAACTACAACACGTCCTATACGACAGTGCGCGATTCGATGAAGCTCACGGCCTACACCGATGAGAACGGTGTGATTTCCTACACCAAGAACAATCCGTTTGTCGATTACGTACATCTCACCGACAAGCGTTCCTATCGCCACACTCTGCCCAATGGATCGGTGAAAGTCGATACAATCTATTTTACCCAAATCTATCGTATGCCCGATGCCACGGGTCTTGACAATGGTCATCTTTGGGTCGGCCCTGTGACCGAGATGAGTATGGCCAACGACTACTACATCGGCATGTACGAGGTTTCACAGGCCGAATGGACTGCCGTGATGGGCGAAGGTAACTGGCCTACGGGACGTCGTTGTATCGAAGTGAAGGCCAACGACGGTCGCGACAGCGCTTGGTATGCTGCCGTAGGTCGCGGTGACAATTACCCCGCCTACAATGTGTGGTACGCAGATGCCGTGGCTTTCTGCGAGCGTCTGAACCAGCTCTGCAACATGCCCAACAGCGAAGGCTATCGCTTCCGCCTGCCTACCGAGGCCGAATGGGAATGTGCAGCTCGTGGTGGTATGTATAGCCGCGGTTTCCGTTATCCCGGCAGCGACACCTATAACGATGTGGCTTGGAATGCAGGCAATGCGTTCTCTATAGGCTTAGGTGCCAAGAACTTCGGTATGCATCCTCATGGCGAATTGGAACCCAATGAATTAGGACTCTACGACATGGCTGGCAACGTTTCCGAATGGGTGCTCAATACCTACTATCGCTACACCTATCGCGACAGCATTGCCGATGGTGCATTTAATGCACGTCATCTTCCACTGCATGCAGCCAACTTCTACGAGGGCGATACACTTGTCCTGCGTGGAGGATCGTGGTATCAGTCCAGCACATCAGCCTTCGGTTCTGCCAGCCGTCAGGAATATACACGTGGATCGAGGGATGCTGAGAATCTGCAAAGCGTCATCATGCACTGCGGTTTCCGCATCGTGCTGGGGAAATGATGGAGGATGTCAGAAGTAAGATGTTAGAAGTAAGATGTTAGAAGTAAGATGTAAGAAGTAAGATGTAAGATGTAATTAGAATGGATTATGAGATCTAAATCTAAAAGATATTACGACATCAGCATCGCGACTTATGTGCTGGCTCTCTTGCCGTTCTTTGTCTATTTTGCCATCTACGGATCGTTGGGTCTCTATCCCAACTACAACGTCAGTTCGATTGATTTGAAGCCTCTTCACGATCTCGAGTTGCAACTTTTCGGCATAATGGACGGAGCGACGAAGGTGATTCCCGGAGCCTACTTCCAGCACCACAATCATGCGTTGCTCGATCTGATTGCAGGTTTCAGCTATCTGTGCTGGCTGCCTGTCCCGATGGGCTATGCCCTTTGGCTGACTCGTGAGGGACGCATCGACCGAGCCTTGCGCATGGGTTGGGGATTCCTGATGGTCAATCTTGTGGGCTTTGTCATCTATTATGTACATCCCGCTGCCCCGCCGTGGTATGTCATCAATCACGGCTTCGAGGCTGACTTCACCACACCAGGCAGTTGTGCGGGCTTGGCACGTTTCGATGCCTTGACCCACGTCCCGTTCTATCATGCCTTCTACGACAAGAACGCCAACGTCTTTGCAGCCATGCCTTCGTTGCATGCCGCCTATATGTTCATTGCGACGCTCTATGCAATGCGTTATCGAGCCAATCGTTGGGTGCTCCTGATATTCTGGATCATTACCCTGGGCACATGGTTCGCTGCCGTCTATTCGGCGCATCACTACATCATCGATGTGATTGCCGGTATCATTGTTTCGCTGGTCGGCATTGCCCTCTTCGAATGGCTCAATCGCCGCTATAAACTTTATGTATCACCATAAGTAATAGACCCCACATATGTCTCGTCCTCGTCCTCTTGATGTATTCTTGGCCACCGGCTTCTACTCCGGTTTTATGCCCTTCGCTCCTGGAACGTGGGGGGCAGCTGCAGCCACGCTGCTGTGGCTCATAGGTTTTGTGCTGCTCGACTTCTGGACCCTTCAGGTGGTCAATGCCGTCTGCATCGTCGCCTTCACGCTGCTGAGCATCCAGCCCATCAACCGACTTGAGAAGTTCTGGGGAGAGGACCCGAAGCGCGTTGTCATCGACGAGGTTGTGGGCGTATGGATCTGTCTGTTGGCTGTGCCCAATGAACCTTGGGGTGCCACTCGCCTTTGGATTTATGTGGTGATGGCATTTGCGCTGTTCCGCTTGTTCGACATCTTCAAGCCCCTTGGCATCCGCAAGATGGAGTCACTGCCCGGCGGTTGGGGTGTGATGATGGATGACATCCTGTCGGGCATCTATGGCCTGATTGTTATGATGGTCTGCCGACAGTTCTTTTGATTTCGGGTGATATCATTGTCAATTAAAATATAAAGATATGAAAAAGAGTCTCTATGATCACCTTCGTGATGGTATTCAGCAATTTGTTTACCGAGTACTTGACCCAGGTATCCGTTTTATGATTCGCCTTGGTGTGACCCCCAATATGATCACGACCATGGGTCTGCTGGGCAATATTGCAGCAGCAGCAATTCTGATCTATTCGGCACTCTATGTGCCAGCTACTTGCTACTGGTGGGTTGGCTTGGCCGGTTGGGTCATCATCGGTTTCAGTATCCTCGATATGGTGGATGGCCGTATGGCCCGTGTGGGCAATCTGTCGAGTACGTTTGGTGCTTTCTATGACTCGGTGCTCGACCGCTATTCCGAACTCTTCACGCTTAGCGGCATCGCCTTCTACTTCATCGAGACAGGTCATCCCGTGGCCACGGTAATCACGTTCCTGTCGCTCATCGGTTCTATCATGGTGAGCTACGTACGTGCTCGCGCCGAGGGTTTGGATGTGGAGTGTAAGGTGGGACTGATGCAGCGTCCCGAGCGCGTCGTGCTCACCAGCGTTGGAGCCATCCTCTGTGGCCTTTGTGCCGACGCCTGTCGCGACAGTTTTGACCCGATGTGGTTCCTGCTCGTTCCGCAGATCATCATCGCTGTGCTCGCCAATTACACCGCCTTCGTTCGCATCAATCACGTGCGCAAGCAGTTGAAAAATAAGTAAACTAGCAGCCAAGTTTGGCTGCGACAAAATGAGGATAAATGGGAAAGGCCCCGACCATCTCGTTCGATGATCGGGGCTGTTTTATGTAGCCTTCCACGCCGCCTTGTTCGCACAAGGTGCGGCGTGCTGTCAGCGTTTTAGAGCACCAGTGTGCAAAGCGAAGCCGCAGGAATGGTGACGTTGAGGCTCTGCTTGCCCAAGGTGAGGGCGATGTTGGCATCGGCATCGGTCTGGTTGCCTGCCACGAGGATGATGCTGCCATCGGGATTGACGAAGCCGAGCACCTCCTCATAGGTGCCTCCGAGGACGAGACGCTTGGCACCAGGCTGTACGAAGTGGCTCAGGTGCTTCAACTCGTAATACTCGGGCGTAAAGGTCCAGGTCTTGTCCGCCTCATTTACAGTGATGAGCGAGTTCTGGAACCAGCCCCAGCGTGAGGGCTTGTCGAAGAAGAGCGAAGTGTTCCAGTAATAGTATTGCGTCACGCCGTTGGCAAAGTATTCGCGTTGCAGATCCCACGAGTGCATGGCGCCCTCCCAGTTGTTCTTGCCGTTGCCGCACTCCTGTTCGCTCTGTACGAGGTCGATGTCAGGATAGTTGCGGTAGATGGTGGGAAGAGCTTCCTTGCCTGCCCACTGGAAGCCTACGCCCTTGACGTACTTGCTCGACTCGGGATCCTGCAGGAGGGTGTCAATCTTGGCGGGATCGGGACGTTCGCAGGTGCCGAAATAGACCTGCACGTCGCGCTTTGCCATCTCGGGTCCGAGATACTGGCCTACGAAGATGTTGAGGTCGCGCGAAAGCCAGCAGCACGAAGGATAAGGCTGGGCAGAGTTGGGCTCGTTCTGCGGCATGACCACCTGGATGTTGACGCCTTCAGCACGATAGGCATCGACAAACTTGCCGAAATAGCGGGCATAGGCATCAAGATATTCGGGCTTCATGTTGAACGAAGTCCTGCCTTCTGCACCTTCCTCACCAGGGAGGGCATCGTTCTCCTGGGGCTCCATGCGGAAAGCAAGGGGGCCATCGGAGAAGAAGCCTGAGGTAGCGCTCACGCCGCCTTCCTCACCGGGCTTGGGACCCTGGGCCTTGGCGGCAGCCTCCTGCGCCTTCTTCATGCGTTCGATGAGTTTTTTCGAGATCGAGCGTTCGGCATAGTGCTTGGTCAGTTTCATCCATTTGGGAGGACACCAGGGCGAAGCAAACCAGTAGATGTCGGGATTGGCGGCCAGGGCAAGTTTCATCATCGGGATGACATTCTGCTTGTCGCGCTCGATACTGAAGTCCTTCAGTTCGAAGTCGCCGTCGGTGTCGTCGCACGAATAGTAGTCGAGGGCAAAGTCATTGGCGCCGATCGACATGCGGGCACGATTGAAGTTGGCGCCCTTGCCGGGTTCGTAGAGTTCGGCAAAGATGTCGCGAAGCGTCTCTTCGGGCAGCGTCTTCAGGCTGGCCCAGCCCAGTTCGTTGAAGCAAGTGCCGAAGCCCTTGACGGTCTGTGCGGTGGCTGCCGGATCGATGGTGATGGTCTGGTCAGCCTGTGCGGGAGCTGTTGGCTGGACCGTCTGGTAATAGTTGTCACGGGTGGATTGGACCATCTCCTTGATGCTCATGGCAGGTTCCTGCTTGCAACTCGTGACGATAAGTAGCCCGGCTGCAAGCGGGAAGAAGAGTTTTGTTGGTGTACGCATAATGATTAAAAGAGGTTATTTGATGGGTTTGATGATGATGTTGCGCTGGTAGGAGGCGGGCTTGGTCTGATAGGGTGCCAGCACGTAGCAGGCATCGCAGCCTACGCCTGTGGTCGAATAGTCGAGGTTGAGGGTGATGCCCTCCTGACGCTCGAGCTGGTACTGATAGACCGCACGTGTCAGGTTGTCGGTGCTGTAGTTGTAGGCATTGAAGTTGAAGCGTTCGTCCATGCGGAACTGCAGGCCCGTGCCAGCCTCATTGCGGAAGGTGACCCAACGGTTGTCGCAGCGCAGGCCGAAGTCTTCGGGGAGCAGATAGGGTTCGAACATGTCGTCCACCGTGGTCTTATAGACGCCGAAGCGCTGTCCCGTCTTGCGGTCGGGATAGTTCTCTTCGGGGCCACGTCCGTAGTAGCTCACCTGCTGCAGGTCCTCGCTGAGTGTCATGGTCATGCCGATGCGGGGCAGGAGGTAAGGCTGCTGCGATTCGGGTGCCACGTTGTGCTTCAGGTGGATGGTGCCATCGCCGTTGATGCGGAAGTTGTAGGTCTCTTCGTAGCCTTTGTAGTTGGTGCCGAAGATGTAGGCATCGAGGGCCTTCGACTCCGCTTCGCCGTAGAGGGTGAAGCAGCGCACCTCGAGATAGACCTGTCCGTCGAGTTCGTAGGCACGGCAGGAGAGGGGCATGCGTGTGGTCTTGTCGATGCTGTTGCTGAACCATTCGTTCGAGATCCATTCGCCGTTCCACTTTTCCTGCTTGGTGTAGTTGATGTTGCGCGAACACCATTGGTCGAGTTCGCTGGCCACAGGAGCACGCCAGAAGTTGAGCTTGAGAGGCTCCTTGAGGAGTTCTTTCTCTGCCACCTTGATGCTGTTGAGCTGCCCGTCCTTGCTGAAGGTATAGACGAAGTCTGCACCGTGTACGCGGATGAAGTCGTCGTCCTCGTCGAGATGAACCTCACCCACGGCCTTGTCGCTGACGATGGCTTCCTGGTGCCATGGCAGGTCGAACTGGTCGAAAGCCACCTCGTGGCCTTTTGCTGCCCAGATCTCGTCGTTTCTGAGACGTGAACTGATAAGCAGGCGATAGTCCTTGCCGGGTTTGATCTGCGGCATGTCGAAAGGCACCTTCACCACCTTTCGTGTCAAAGGCTCGATGTCGAGCTCGAGCGTGCCTTCCTGCAGCACGTCGCCATCTTCCTGCAGTTGCCAGATGGTTTCGTAGTGGTCGGCGTTGAGGAAGTGGTTGCGGTTCCAGACCTCGACTGTGCGGTTTTCGACGTTGATGAGTTTGCACGCGATGGGCTGCGTGCTCTTCTTCACCTGGTAGATCTCGGGCTGCACGGTGCGGTCAGGCCAGATGGTGCCGTAGGTGCGTGCGCCGATGCCGTAGCTGTAATACTGTTTGCCCAACTGCTCCTGTTCGAAGTCGAGGTAAAGCAGCGCGTCACTCGGCATGGGCGCGCCGCCCTCCACAGCCTTGTCGCAGATGGCGACGTTGTCCATCAGGGCATCGCAGATGTGGACGTTGGTCTCCTGTCCGTGCGCCTCCTCGTTGCGTCCGATGTTCACCGGGAAGGGGGCATTGATGATGTAGCCTGCGGCTTCGGTTTCGGCCTTCACGCTGCCGTCGATGCTGAGGCTCATCTTCTCGCCGTCATAGAGGGCAACCACGCGGTGCCAGTGCTGCTCCCAGTCAGCGGGAAGAGCTGCGGTGAGGGCGTATTTGTACGACTTGGGCGTCAGGCTTGCCAGCACGTAGTGGTAGTAGGGATGATTGGGGTCGACATACGGTATTGCCGAGGCAGGTGCTTTGTTGGTGTTGAGGTAGAAGACGATCGAATCCTTGCCCTTCTGCTGCACGCCGAATTGCCAGCTGCCCTTGGTCACAAACGAGCCGCAGGAGCTTACGAGTTCGCGTGGGAACACGTCGAAGGCGATGGTTAGGGCCTTTCCCTCGATGTCGAGGTCCTTCGAGCGATACACTTCCACCCACTGGTCATGTCCGTTCAGGTCGATGACGTGGTTCTTCTTGAGCATTTTCTTTTCTACCGAAGCAGGTTGCACGCTTGGGACAATCAGTTTCGCACGTCCCATGATGTGGGCAGGAGTGTTCTTCGGCGAAAGGTCGGTGAGCATGCGAGTGGTCTCGGCAAGGCCTGTCGATACGAAGTCCCAGAGGGCACCGCCCATGGTGCGGTCGTAGCTGTAGATGGTGTTCCACATCTCGTCGAGGAAGCCGCCGCCATTGCCGGCCACCGAGATGTATTCGTCCATGAACGAGGGGCGAACGTCACCATCCTGATGCTGGCCGACCTTCATTTCAAGGGCCATCGGGGTGGGGTAGCGCGGGCCGATGATGTCCTCGGCAGGATGGCTGTAGGCGTTGCCGCCGTACATCCAGTAGCGTGTCGGGTCATACTTGCGTCCCTCCTTGATCACTTCGCCGATGTTCGGACCTTCGCCGCTCTCGTTGCCTGCACTCCAGAAGAGCACGGCTGGCTGGTTGCGGTCGCGCAGCACCATGCGGCGCACACGTTCCTGGTACATCGGTATCCATCGTGGGTCGGAGCTGACGTATTCGGTGGCATGTGCCTCGTCGCCCGTCTCGTCGATGATGTAGAGGCCATAGCGTGCGGCATACTGCAGGTAGCGGGGCACGGGAGGATAGTGCGAGGTGCGGACGGCATTGAAGCCGAACTGCTTCAGGATGGTCATGTCCTTCTGGACAAGTTCATCGCAGACGCAATGTCCGTTCACAGGGTCCTGCATGTGCGAACATTCGGCATTGACCTTCAGTTTCTTGCCGTTGAGGTAGAAGACGTTGTCGATGATTTCCGTCTCCTTGAAGCCAAGGTCCTGACGTGCGCGGTCGATGACGTTGCCCTGGGCATCGCAGAGCTGCATCTCGAGGGTGTAGAGGTTGGGCGTCTCGGCAGTCCACTTCAGCGGGTTGACGAAGTGCTGCGTCAGCGTGAGCTCCACCTTGTCGGCCTTCGCGTCGAAGGTGGCGGGCTGGCTCTGCATCGTGGCCACCTCCTTGCCCTCGGCATCCAGCACCTGCGCTTTCACGACGAGGTTGCTCCGCTGTGTTGCTCCCTCGTAGCGACGGGCGGTGGCCGTCACTTTGAGGTCGGCATCGCGGTAGTCGCCGTCAAGGTCGGTGGTGACGTACCAGTCCACCAGGCGTGTCTTCGGTGCGGCATAGACATAGACGTCGTCGAAGATGCCTGCCAGGCGCCAGTAGTCCTGTCCTTCGAGGTAGAAGCCGTCACTGTATTTGATCACGAGCATCGCAAGCTGGTTGCGCCCCTTCTTGAGGTAGGGGGTGATGTTGTACTCGGCAGGCTCCTGGGCTCCCTCGTTGTAGCCCACTTCGTGTCCGTTCACCCAAAGGAACGATGCCGAGGCGACCTTCTCGAAGCGCAGGAAGACCTCCTCGCCCTGCCAGCTGGTGGGAAGGGTGAAGGTGGTGCGGTAGGCGCCCGTCGGATTGTAGTCGCGCGGCACGTAGGGTGGATTGGCTTTGAAGGGGGAGGAGACGTTGCGGAACATCGGGTCGCCGAATCCCTGCATCTCCCAGTTCGAAGGCACTTCGATGTTCGCCCACTTCGCATCGGAGAACTTCTCCTCGAAGAAGTTGGCGGGTATGCCTTCGGGTGTCGAGGCAAAACAGAACTTCCACTGTCCGTTCAGGAGTAGGTGGTGCTCGGGGATGTAATAGGCACGACTTTCCTCCTGGTTGAGTTCAAAGACGTCCAGGTTCTCGATGTAGTCATACAGATGGTTCATGAAGTCGTGCTCGTTGGCAGCTGTCGCGTTGCTGGCCGTGAGCCATCCTGCCGTAGCAAGGCATAAGGCCAGGCCTTTAGGTGTAGTAAGTCGTTCCATCATATAATAAATAATGTAAATAGTTCTGGTATTGATGTGGGTAACGATGAGCGCCCAACTGTACTGGAAATAGTATTTGCAAATATAGTGTGTTTTTTGATAGGCAAATGATTTTTTGCACGAATAATGCACCGACCTTGCGAAGAAAGGTCGGTTTTGTAAAGTGTATGTAAAAAAATGGGCAAGTGAAGCATGACAACGCACCTGTGACGCTTGCACGCTACAGATGTGCGTAGTCGAAGTTGCGGTACTCGTAGTCCTTCACAGGGTCGAAGTATTCCTGGCTCTCGTGGGTGCCCGTATAGACCAGATGCCCCTCGCGATAGACTTGCAGTCGGAGGAAGGGCACGATTTGCCAGTCTTCGTCCGAAAGCGGTTGAGTCGAGAAGATGATGGTGTCGGCATCTTTCTGCAGCAGATGCAATGTGTCGCGATAGTTTGTGTGGACATACATGTACTCCCCGTCCCAAAGCAGGAGGTTGAGTTTGTTGTGGACCGAAAGGTCGGCTATGAGCTTGTCGAGCAGCGCAAAACGCTCCTCGGGCGAGAGTGCCCGTCCGAGATGGTCTTGCGCGCGATTGATTTCGTCGAGGAAATAATAGAGTACGCGTTCCGAGTCAGTCTGCCCTTCCTGTGCCTCCTTGAAGTCGTCGAGGTGGGGAAAGTCGAAGATGGTGCCGTTGTGGGCAAGAGTCCATGAGCGTCCACGATTGTCGTGCTTCACGAAGGGATGGCTGTTCTCGTAGAACATGCGGCCTACCGAAGCCAGGCGTATGTGAGCAATCATGTTGTCGATGAGTATGGGGTGGGCGATACGCTGCATGAGGTAGTGGCTCTGATTGGCACTGATGGCTTCTTTTTCCAACGATACGGCATCGCCGTAGAAGAGCGCCAGTCCCCACCCGTGGCAATGTCGCTCACTGTGGGAGTAGAATGTTCGCAGATAACCGTTTACCTCTATTTGCTTTCGGCTGCTAAGGCCGAGTAGTTCGCACATAATTGTAGTCCT
>JAZQBS010000039.1:0-2245 GCA_045545875.1 Bacteroidales bacterium | reverse complement strand
GTAGTCGATGCGGCAGATGCGTTTCAAGGTAGCCAGCGGGTGAACATCGTGGTTCTTGTCGGCATTATGGGGCATCTTCATGAAGTAGATGACGAGGAACATCAGGGCTATCACGGCACCGATGATGAGGTAAGGTGTGATGAGCACGCTCAGGTCGGAGTCGCGCATCGCAGCAAACTCGCTGTCGCTCAGCAGGGCGCGCTCTTCTGTCGATGCCGGATTCAACTTGGCCTGTATGAAGTTCATGGCGACGTACATGCCGCAGAGCGAACCCATCGGGTTGAAACACTGGGCCAGATTCAGTCGGCGAGTACTGGTCTCCTCGGTGCCCATCGACAGGATATACGGGTTACAGCTGGTTTCCAGGAACGACAATCCGCAGGTCAGAATAAAGTAGGCTGCCAAAAAGGGATAGTACATGCCTGTCCATGAGGCAGGAAGAAACAGGATAGCTCCCGTAGCATAGAGTCCCAGGCCCATCAATACGCCAGCCTTGTACGAGTATTTGCGGATGAACATCGCAGCGGGGAAGGCCATAGCGAAGTAGCCGCCATAGAAGGCCACCTGCACCAAAGCGCCGTCCGTCACGCTCATGCGAAAGATTTTTGAGAAAGCCTTCACCATCGGGTTGGTGATGTCGTTGGCAAAGCCCCACAGGGCGAAGCAGGACGTTACAAGAATGAATGGTACGAGATAGCTCACACCATCTTTCGTGATGATTGATTCGTTTTTCTCTTTTTCCATATTTTCAGTAGGTTAGTCGTTTAGTCATTTGTTCAGGGGGTCAAGTGTTGATGCCTACAATCTTGGTAGGTGCCTGTTCGCGGTTGCGCCTGTTGACAACGGTGACGACAGCCTGTGCCAGATTGATAAACGCCAGGCCGGTGGCTGTCTCGCTGCTGGTGGCAGCAGGCTCACCCTTGTCGCCACTCTCGCAGATGCTCTGGACGAGTGGTATTTGCGCCAACAGGGGTACACCCATCTCCTCTGCCAACTGCTTGCAGCCTTCCTTGCCGAAGATGTAGTATTTGTTCTCAGGCAGTTCGGCAGGCGTGAACCAAGCCATGTTCTCTACCAGTCCGAGGATGGGCACGTTGACCTTCTCGTTTCGGTACATGTCTATTCCTTTACGGGCATCGGCTAAGGCCACCTGTTGAGGAGTTGAGACGATGATGGCACCTGTGATGGCAAGAGTCTGCAGCAGGGTCAGGTGGATATCGCTGGTGCCTGGAGGGGTGTCGAGGATGAAGTAGTCCAGTTCGCCCCAAGCAGCATCGGCAATGAGCTGTTTCAGCGCATTCGTTGCCATTCCGCCACGCCAGAGCGTCGCAGTGTCGGGGTTGACGAAGAAACCGATGGAAAGCAGTTTGACACCATAAGCCTCAACGGGGTTGATGAGTTGACGTCCGTCTTCCTCTACGGCATAGGGACGCTCGTCCTCCACATGAAACATCTTAGGCATTGAGGGACCGAAGATGTCGGTATCCAACAGTCCGACCTTATATCCCAGACGGGCCAGAGCGATGGCGAGGTTTGCCGATACGGTCGACTTGCCCACGCCGCCTTTGCCAGAGCTGACGGCGATGACGTTTTTGACCTTCGGCAACATTTTCCCTACTTCAGGACGGGGCTTTGATTTGAACTCCGTCAGTATCTCTACCTCCACGTCCCTTCCGCAGTGGTATTTGATGGCGGCCTCTGCTGCTTTGACGGTAGACTTCAGGAATGGGTCGGTGTCACGCGGAAATTCCAGCACGACGCAAACTTTGTTGCCATTGATAGCGGGCTGGTCGGCCACCATTCCGCTCTCTACTAAGTTCTTCTTGGTGCCGGCATACGTCACGGTAGCCAGCGCATCCATAATCAGTTTGGGATATAATTGCATGTCTTGATTATTTTGCTTTGTCTTTACTGCTGCGCTTGTCGCGATGATAGGAGCGATAGTCGTCGAGTTCTATCTCAACATTGGGCTCTTCCAGAACGGCAGCGTGGGGGAGGCGGAACTTCATGTACTTGATGTTCAGTCCTCGTGCTATCCACATCGACTCGTAATACGTTCGTATTCCGAGGAATGAGTAATTAGGAATGAGTAATGAGTAATTATGATTACCATAGAGGTCGTCTGTCATTTCTTCCACGGGCAGGTGGTTCTTCTCCGTCATATAGCGAGTATAGGTGAAGAGGAAGTTGGAGTCGGTCTTCAGGAAGTCGGATCGTAGCCATGTCGTTCTGTGAGCCAAGGAGT
>JAZQBS010000038.1:0-32846 GCA_045545875.1 Bacteroidales bacterium | reverse complement strand
ATAATCTGATCGCCAGGACGGAAACCAATCTGCTGGGCATACTCGGAATATTCTATACCGAAAGGCAGATTCTCGATCTTGATGATATCGGAACCCCAATGCCAGGCCATGCAGATGTAGATGATGACAGCCAGAATCAGGTTGTTGAGCACACCACCCACCATGATCATGAACTGGGCAAACTTGCCACGCTTGGCAAATGCGTCGTCACGTTCAGTGTCGGCATGTTCGGCATCATGTGTTTCATCAACCATACCCACAATGGCACAGTAGCCGCCCAGCGGGACCCATCCGATACCATATTCGGTCTCGCTGGGATTAGGTTTGTTGCTGACCTTCTTGTTACAAACGAAGACGCCTTCCTTATTCCATTTCAGAAATGAGAAGTTATAGGCATCGAAGAATAGATAGAACTTCTCGACACCTACCTTGAAGATACGGGCCCACATGAAATGTCCCAGCTCATGCACAAAGACCAGAATGGACAGCGAAATAATGAGCTGCAGGGCCTTGAATAAAAATGTTTCCAATTAACAGTTATGATTTACAATTAATAACTTAGAGGCCCAGGATTTCACGGGCCTTGATGCGTGCCTCGGCATCAATTTCAAAATAATCCTCGAGCGAAGGACTTGCCACGAAAGGCATGGCTGCCACCGTCTTCTCGTTCACCTCTGCCATCTGGAGGAACTTGCATTGACCGCGACGGAACGCCTCGTTGGTCACCTCGTTGGCTGCATTGAGCACGCAGGTTCGGTCGCCGCCAGCAGCCAAAGCCTCGAAAGCGAGACGCAGATTGGGGAATCGTTCCAAATCGGGACGTTCGAAGGTGAGATGGGCATAATCCTCGATGCGGAGTTTGCCGTTGATCTGCGAAGGCATACGGTCGGGATAACTGAGCGCATAAGCGATGGGCACCTTCATGTCGGGGCAACCCAGCTGCGCCTTGATGGCACCGTCGCTGAACTGAACCATCGAGTGTACAATGGACTGCGGATGAACTGCCACCTCAATCTGGTCGGTGTTCATGCCAAAGAGCCAGCGAGCCTCGATAACCTCGAATCCCTTGTTCATCATCGATGCTGAGTCGATGGTAATCTTGGCTCCCATATCCCAATTGGGATGCTTGAGCGCCTGGGCAGCCGTCACGTCGCGCATCTGCTCCATCGTGAATGTACGGAATGGTCCTCCCGAAGCCGTGATGATGAGCTTGTCGATCGGATTGTCGAGATAATGAGGCTTCTCGGGATTTGCATTGTCATTGGCAAGCCATGGGAAGCAGCCACGGGCAATGCTCTCGCCCTGCAAGCACTGGAAAATAGCCGAATGCTCGGAATCGACAGGCAGGATGGGCACCTGATATTCGGCACAAAGGCCTTCGATGAGCTGGCCGGCCACGACGAGTGTCTCCTTGTTGGCAAGCGCCAGCATCTTCTGTGCCTTGATGGCAGCCACAGTAGGACGCAAACCAGCAAAGCCGACCATGGCGGTGACAACCATATCGATAGGTTCGGCTGTCACAACCTGACAAAGGCTCTCGGAACCTGTCCAAACCTTGATAGGCAGATCGCTCAATGCCTCACTGACCTTGTCATAATAGGTCTCGTCGGCAATGACGACGACCTCTGGATGGAACTGACGGGCCTGTTCGATGATCAGATCAGCCGAACGATTAGCCGTAATGGCATAAACACTAAAAAAATCGGGATGCTCAGCACAAACCTCCAAAGTCTGCCGTCCGATACTTCCCGTACTGCCAAGGATTGCTATATTACGCATAATCTTGTTTCTGTTGCTTAATTTGAGGGTGCAAAAATAATAAATATTTTTGATATTTCCGCACATATTCATGAAAATTATGACTCAGAGACCCATTTTTTCATATTTTTATTTGTTTCGATAACGAAAAAACTCTATCTTTGCAGTATGAATGTAGCAGTTTTATTGGCTGGCGGCAGTGGCCGCCGCATGGGTGGTCCGGAACCCAAACAATTCATTCAGATAGCCGGACGCAGTATCCTCGAACACTCCATCCGGGCCTTCCACAAGCATGAAGGTATCGATGAGATTGTCGTAGTGGCTCATGCCGACTATATCGACCGCATACGCGAGATTGCCGCCCCTTATCCGAAGGTCAGGCACATCGTTCCAGGGGGCAAGGAGCGCTATGACTCCTCGTTGTCGGCCATCGCATGTTACAAGGGACAAACAGACGTGAACCTGCTGATCCACGATGCCGTACGCCCGCTCGTTTCAGCGCGCATCATCACCGATTGCATCGAAGCACTCAAGATCTATAAGGCCGTCGATGTCGCCATCCCTTGCACTGACACCATCGTGGAAGTGAACGCCGATGGTGCCATCTGCCGCATCACCCCACGTTCGATGTTGCGCAATGTGCAGACACCTCAATGTTTCCGACTGGAAACCATTGCCAAGGCTTACGAAGTGGGGCTCAAGGATCCCACATTCGTCACATCAGATGATTGCGGTGTCGTCTTCCGCTATCTGCCCGACGAACCAATCTATGTGGTAGCAGGCGAAACGACCAACATCAAAGTAACCTATCCCGAAGACCTCATCCTCGCCGAGAAGATACTCAAACAGTGATCTTTTATTCCGAAAATTATCATTAGTTTTTATAATTCCGAAAAACACACGAAAAGGCGAAAAAGACGAAAATTTTCGTAGGTTTCGGTTTTTCGGACCTTTTCGGAATTAAATGACTTTTGTATTTCGGGATTACATCTAACGAATCAGCGAATTATAGAATTTCGGTTTGTCTCAATTGCAGACATCCCTAATTCTATAATTCGCTGATTCGTGTTATAAAAGATTATTGATTCAATTCAGAGCGTCCTGAATTCGTAGCCCTGCCCTATCAGGTATTCGATGGAGGCAGGAAGCGCCTCCTGGATATTGCGCCACGACTTAGGCTGGTCGTGGAACGTGATGATAGAGCCATTGCGCACATACCGTTTCACGTTGTTGATGACATCCTGCGCATTGAGACGACTGGAATAGTCGCGCGAGACAAGATCCCACATGATGATACGATATTTCTTCTGGAGCAGTGAAGCCTGGCCGAAGCGGAGCCAACCATGAGGTGGACGGAAGAGGTCGGACTGAATCAGGACGTTGGCCTTCTCGACATTGGCGAGATAAGCCTTCGACTCGTAGGTCAACGCCGAAATATGATTCATCGTATGATTGCCAAGACGGTGACCTGCAGCCTTGACCTGCTCGAAGACCGCGCGATAGCGCGCTACGTTTTCACCGACGCAGAAGAACGTGGCTTTGATTCCATATCGTGCGAGCACATCCAACACCCAAGGGGTTACCTGGGGTGTGGGACCGTCATCGAATGTCAGATAAACGCATTTTGGCTGCGATGGGATGCGCCAAAAGCTGTCTTGAAACATCAAACGACGAAACCATGTGGGTGGTTGCTCGATGAACACGATTTAGGTTTACTTAAGCAACTTGTACTTGTCGTAAGCAAGGTCGAAGTAACGACGGAACTTGTCGGCGTATTCCTCGTCAAACTGATGATCGCCGGCATCCTGAGCCATCTGGAGGGCATCGCGCATAGTGAGCAATTGTTCACGGATAGTGCGACCTACGCCCTGAATTGACGGCTTGTCAAGACGGAATACCCACTGCAGGTAGTCCTCGTTCTGTGCAAGGATGTCGCCAACGATACGGCTGCCTTCCTCTGGCTTGTTACAGAGATAATAAGTCTGTGCAAGGGTAAGAGCGGTATAGTCGTAAGGAACGTTAACCGAAGGGATGGTCTTGTCGCAATACTCGGTAGCTGCAAGTGCACGTACGGTGTCTCCCTTGTCGAGGAGTTCGTCAATCATCGTTACAAACATCATACGCTGGGTGCGGCACATACGACGGTTGTTCTCGTCGAGATAGATGGAAGGATCCTGGATATTGCCCCAAACGAACTTGTTCATCATGTTGTCGTAAGTCTTGTCGATATCGCAGGAACTGGTTCCGCCATTCTCAAGAGGCACAATTTGATAAGCCAGGCCCACAAGACGGAAGTAACGATTAAGTGAAAGGTACATCTCCGAGCCGACAGTGGTAGCAAAGTAGATAGGACGCTTCCAACCGTCACGTGCTATATTGTCAATCATCGACAACATGGCAATCTCATTCTTGGTGATGTAGCGCTTGTTCGACAGATCGATGTGCATGCGCTTGGAGATAAGGCTCTTGTCGGGAGTATCGATAACCGGGGAATTGGCCACAGCCGCCGAGTCGATGTTAATGTACATCTTGGTAGCTGGAACAATGGGCACATCGTCGTACTTCCTCAACTTGTCCTTATAGAACTGATCCATCACGGCAGCAAAAGATGCTTCCTTGCCATCGGTCTCATCGTTCACGTATGCATAGTTGAGCAAGTCAGCCACATACTGTGCGGGGGTGAACGAGATTGGCAGAGGATCAGACTCGTAGGCCTGCGACTTCATCTGGTTGATGTACCAATCAGTCTGCAGATACGAAAGGTTGCAGACACGAACATCGGTACGATAGCCCTCAACCTCCTGGTTGTACCACAACGGGAAGGTATCATTATCGCCATTGGTGAAGATGATTGCGTTGGGCTCGAGGGATGTAAGATAGTTCTTACCGAAGTCACGAGCGGTGAAGCGATTCGAACGATCGTGGTCGTCCCAGTTCTGACCTACCATCTGGAAAGGCACGCCCAAACAAAGAACACCAAGAATAGCCGAAATGACGGCGTTCTGCTTCTTGGTCAATTGCTCAACAATGGCGACCAAACCTGCCACACCCATGCCGACCCAGATGGAGAAGGCATAGAACGAACCCGCGTAAGCGTAATCACGTTCGCGTGGCTGATAAGGAGTCTGGTTGAGGTAGAGCACGATGGCCAGACCCGTCATGAAGAAGAGGAAGAACACCACCCAGAACCCCTGAATGCCCTTCTGACCGGAGAATGCCTGCCAAAGCAGACCAATCAAGCCAAGAATGAGCGGCAACATGTAATAGACATTATGACCCTTGTTCTCGCTGATGGAAGCAGGCATGTGGTCCTGATCGCCTACGAGTATCTCGTCGATGAACTTGATGCCGGTGATCCAATTACCGCGGTCAACCTCGCCATAACTCTGCACATCACTCTGGCGGCCAGAGAAGTTCCAAAGGAAGTAACGCCAATACATGAAGTTGACCTGATAACTCAGGAAATACTGCAAGTTTTCGGCGAAAGTGGGAACGGTGATGGTCTTGCCATCGACACGAATCTTCTGACCCTTGAAGTTACTCCACTGCTTATAACCCTCGACATGATTACCCTGCTTGGAATACATGCGTGGGAAGAACGTAGTGTAATTGTATTCGTAAGTCTCCTTGTGTCCGCTCACGAAGTACTTGTCGGGATCATCAGGATTGTTCTTGACCACCTTGGTGTAGATTGGGGAGCCCTCCTTGACAATAGGAGCACCGCTCGAATCGCGCTTCACGTCGCTTGCAAAGGTCTGTCCGAAGAAGAGCGGGTTCTCACCATACTGCTCGCGGTTCAGATACTTGGTGAACGAGAACAACTCGTCGGGAGAGTTCTGGTCCATGGGCAACTGTGCCGATGAACGGATGATGATCTGTGCGAAGGTAGAATAACCGATGAGGATGGTGAGCAGGCACATCAGGATGTTGCTGGCCAAACGTGCATTCAGTTTCTTCCAAGCGAAGATACCTGCAACGAAAGCAATGGAAAGAACGATACCAAGCAGCCAGCCGTCACCAACGAAAGGCATACCACAAAGCACTACGCCAGCAGCCAGCAGGATGCGCAAGGTCCGGTCGGAAGTGTCCTTCTTGTAACTCTTCCAAACGCCAAAGGCCAAAAGGGCAAGGACAAAGAAGAAGTAGAAGACCGTGCCGGTGTTGAAGGGGCATCCAAGGCCATTGACTGCGAATAGTTCGATCTGTCCTGCCAACTTGATGAAGCCAGGAATCATGCCATAAAGGATGAAGGCAATGATGAAGACCGAAAGAATCAAGGCCCCCAAAGTCCCTTTAAGTTCGGCATTGGGCTTCTTCTTGAAGTAATAGACCAACACGATGGCAGGGATACAGAGAAGGTTCAAGAGGTGCACACCAATGGAGAGGCCGATGATATAAGCCAGCAGAATGATGTAGCGATCACCTTCGACACCAGCACTGCGGCTCTCCCATTTGAGGATAAGCCAGAATACCAGAGCCGTCATGAACGATGAGAAGGCATAGACCTCTGCCTCGACAGCCGAGAACCAGAAAGTATCGGACCATGTGTAAACCAGGGCACCTACCATACCCGAGAGAAGGATGGTGATAGCCTGGCTCCATGTCATGTCGTTGGCGGACTTGTTGTTGCGGCAAACGACCTTCTTGGTTAGTGCCGTGATGGTCCAGAACAAGAACAGGATAGCACCGGCCGAGAAGAGCGCAGACATACGGTTGACCCAAAGGCCAGCCTGTGCCAAATCGCCACCAGCAAAGTTAACGAAGAAACGTCCGGTAAGATTGAAGAAAGTATTTCCAGGTGGGTGACCCACCTCGCCCTTAGCGGCGCAGGTGATGAACTCCGGACAATCCCAGAAGGATGCTGTGGGCTCCACCGTATTGAGATAGGTGAAGGCTGCCACGACAAAGGCAATCCATCCGAAGATGTTGTTAAGCAACTTGTATTGCTTGATCATGATAGTTAATTGATTGGTTGATATTATATAATTTGGCCGCAAATTTACTCAAAAAACATCAAAAACCCAAATTTTGGGCATTGTAATTATGTTTTTTAAGCAATCGACGGCCAAATTTTTACATTCTTACAATTTCACTTAACATTTATCCGACGCAAAATCACTGCTCCAAGGTAATAGCCATCAGCCCAATGACTACGTCATTTGAGAGCGTGCACAAGGTGAAACCGACCAATTTTCGATTTGGATCGAGAGGCATCTTGAGGAGCTGAGCAGCGCCATCGGGGATGCTTAACCCCTTGGCTATCGGCGTATCGGCTTCGAAGTCGGTAACGTGAACATTCACGGCGCCATTGTCTTCACCGGCATTCTGCAAATCCTGTTTGAGACTGCGCGAAGCCTTGCCACTGCCCAGATGCACGCGATAAGGATGCTGGCTTGTGCTCCAGAATGCATGATCGTCGAAATAATAATCCTGCTCGATAGGACACCAGTTATAAGGATTGATGAGTTGAAGCGTATCAGCACTTCCATCCTCATAGTTTGCAATAACGAGACCGTTGGCAATGCGGCTCTGCATATTGTTGGTACTGCCGGCGAGGAGAAGATAAGCGTAGGAGAAACAAGATTCAGCGCCTGCGTTTCCTGATGCTTCATCAAAGTGTTCCTTGGTGACGGGAATAGTTATGCTATTGGGGAAGTTATCCCAAAGCGAAGTATAGAGCACATTGTTGCCTTCCTTGGGCAAATGGAATCGGAGTCCGCCGATGCCCGTATCATAATAATTATCGTCGGAAATTGCACGACGCAGTCCATCATCCTCGATGGTAGCTGTCATCAACGGCACGCACCAGTCACCCATACCCTGAGAGGGGATCTCCAATGTGGTGTAAGGCGAACGCGGAGAGAGATACTGCTGGCGATAGATGTCGTCAACAGACGCATTGTAGTAGGAGCTTAACGTCAAATAAACATGACTATTTGACATGGCAGGAGTGACATCATCCAAACCGAGGGCTGTCTCGTCGAGAGCTGGACGATATGGTTTGGCAGCTGGTTGGTCGTGTGCAGGAACAGCACTAGAAGGAACAGAGATTCGCTGTGATGTCGCGCTATTGCCTTTCACTTCCATAAACCGACCGTCGCCCAAAGGAAGACGCACGATGACCTGCAAAGCCTGCGGGAAATGCTGCTCGATGTCATAAATATCCTCACCATTCTCACGATGGAACCGATAACTGATATAAGGGGTCTTGACGTTGGCATAATTCCACTCAGGAGGGAATCCCGGTTGCAGATAGCAGTGGCCATAAAGCGCATCCGGACGAATGCCGAACAAGCCTTGCATAATAGCTCGCGATGTGATGCCCACATTATCGCCGAAGTCACGATATGCCTCCTTGAGTGCCTTGTCATAGTAACTGATCTGACCGAAGTTACCAGGACAAGCGCCAGCGCACATCTCGTCGAGCAGATCGCTGTAAAGCAATTTGTAGCCCATCTCACGACGTCCGGCAATAAAATATGCCAGTGCCATATTGGCCACCTCTTCATGAGCCACGTTATTGGTACTCCAGGCGTAGGGCATCCAGTCGGATGTGCTGATGGTAAACAAATCCTCGCTTGGAATTGAAGACAGCGGGCTGGATACGTTCAACGGAATATGCGGGATGCATGCATCCACCCATCTTGTTGCCTGATAAGCCTGTTCGGGAGAACATGCACCGCAATCGATGGGCGTGTAGATGCTCCAGATGGCAGGATTGGCGTGTACGCGCTTCAATCCCATGAAATCCTGAAATTCTGCCCAGTGTCCGTCAACTTCTTTATCGGCCGGCAACCAAAGTCGACGATTCATGGCTTCGAGTATTGCTTCGGCCTCCATGCGATAAGGAGTAGGATCCTCCCCTATCAATTCTGCAATCCGCGCTATCAGAAGATTGCCGCGATAGTTATAGGCCGATGCATGGGTCACTGCTCCGCTGTTGTAGTAGAGGGCATCGCTGGCCCAGATGCAGCAGTAACCATCGTAGAGATGGTCTCCGTCGGGATCCCAGTTGCGTTTTTCCCATTCGAGATGGAGTTTCAACGTAGGCCAGAACTCACGCATGAGTGCAGTATCGGCATCGTACTGGAAATGCCAGAGCAGTTCATCGATATAGTTGAGATTCATGTCGTAGTGGCTCATCTTTCGGTCGTCGTTGGGTAACTTGCAGATGTAACCATTGCTATACATGGGTGTTCCCCACTTCTCGGCCGAACGCGCAAGGTTCTTGGTCGTATCCTGTGCCGGATGGGGATAGATGGGCTCGATGTCGCGCACCATGCTTCTGGCATATGCACGGAAATGACTGAGTTGTCGGTCGAACCATCCGGTCACATCTCCCACATAACCACCACGCCAGCCGGCAAGCGGTGTACGCCATCCGATACAACCATGCATCCATGTCTGCCCATCCCATAAGCCGTCGGCTGCCGCCATCAAGGTTGGGCCAAGGGTATTGATCAGCGGATCGGGAGTCTCGAAACTCAGTTGCCCGATCAATTGCTCATGGAACAGATTCTCCTCATGCATGAGCTGCGCTCCGTCCCGGGAATTCACCAACACAAGGTGGTCATTATCGACAAGGCGCAAATATGTGATTCCAGCGGCATCCCACTGCAACTGCTGGCACAGCGAGTCGGGACAATCGGCCAATGCCTCAAAATTCTCTCGCGGGTCAGTTCCCAAATCGCCATTGCGCTTCATCTTCATTTTCGCAATGGGTCGTCGCAGAGCAATAAGCTTCAACGTCTTCTTTTTGCCCAACACACGCTTGGGGAATCCCTTGGCTTCGAACTGCCAAAGGGCATTGTTGCCCTCATGCTCTGCAATGGCCTTAACAAGTAGTTCACCGCCAAGCCACGCTTCATCACTTACCACATACTCCCGCTTGCCACCTTCATAATAAGCATGACAATAGGAGGTGGAGTCGAGGGCATAAAGGCAATCGCCCACCTGAATGTGGAGTTGTATATTCCACGCTTTTCCTTTGTCGTAGGTCGCAAACAAGGGACGGTCGCTGGTTTCGAGTCGCCAATTGGCATGCGAACCATAGAGAGCACGAGAATAGCGGTTCCATCCGTTCTCGCGAACAAAACCACGTCCTTCGGGAAGATATTGCAAATCGCGCTGACCTGCCGCAACAGCAGAAACCGTCAGCATCAAAGATAGAATGTAAAATAGTGCGCGTTTCATGGGGCAAAGATAAAGAATATTTGGGGAAAAACAAAATTTTGCATATATTTTTTGTACAATTGGAGAAAAAGCCTTATATTTGCAGCATGAATCAGAAACAAACAGGCCCAATAGGAATTTTTGACAGCGGCTTTGGAGGTCTCTCCATCTTCCGCGAAATACGTCACGTCCTCCCCGAGTATGATTACATCTACTTGGGCGATAATGCTCGTGCTCCCTACGGCGACTTGCCGTACGACAAAGTTTATCATTTCACACGACAAGCTGTCTTCCGTATGTTCGATATGGGCTGTCCGCTCGTCATTTTGGCTTGCAATACAGCTTCGGCCAGAGCGTTGCGTACCATCCAGCGCAAGGATTTGCCCGTGTGTGACGACCCGACACGTCGTGTACTGGGTGTAATACGCCCGACAGTGGAGCGTGTCGAGCAACTCACCTATTCCCGCCACATCGGTCTGATCGGCACCATTGCTACAGTCTCTTCGCACTCATACGACCTGGAGATTGCCAAGGATCCCGCCTATTTCTCACAAGTGGACGGAAGTACTTCGACCACCGAACCAACCGAGCCGTCCTATTACGTGCACGAGAATTCGAAGATTGTGGCCAGCAACCCCAATCCCGTCATCCTTACGTCGCGAGCCTGTCCCGACTGGGTGCCCATGATTGAGGCCGGCAAGATGAAGGACATGCATGGCATCGTGAAGAATGACCTTGCCGAACTTCTTGACCAGGATCCTGAAATAGATACCATCATCCTTGGTTGCACGCATTATCCTCTCATCACATCACTTATCCAAACCGTGCTTCAAGAGTTGGATCATCCGGAGATAATCCTTATGCCTCAGGGCAAACCAGTGGCCTACAGTCTGAAAGATTACCTCGTCAGACATCCAGAGATGAAGGCTCGTCTCTCTACCGAAGGTAGTGCAAAATTCCTTACATCAGGCGACACTGCAAGATTTGAGGATTTGGGATCCCAACTAATCGGGAAAGGCGTGAAAATCCACGCAGAAGAACTGATCTGGTAAAGATACGACAATAAAAGAAACGGCATGACCATTATTAATTTGATTGGTCATGCCGTTTCTTATTTTACATTCCGAACATCTTGGACACCCGACGAATACCCGCCACAAGTTTGTCTATCTCCTCTTCCGTATTGTAGAAAGAAAAACTTGCACGCACTGTACCCAGTATTCCCAAACTGTGCATCAATGGCTCAGCGCAATGATGCCCTGTACGGACTGCGATGCCAAGTTTGTCGAGCAACATCCCCATATCATAATGATGGATGTCTCCCACCAGGAAACTCATCACTGCTGACTTTTCATGCGCATTGCCGAATATCCGCATACCAGGAATCTTATGGAACTCATCCGTGCAATACTCGAGCAGTTGATGCTCATAATCCGCGATATTATCCATGCCAATAGCCTCGACATAATCGAGCGCCGTAGCCAATGCCACAGTACTGATGAAGTCGGGAGTACCAGCCTCGAATTTATAAGGCAGTTCGTTGAAGGTTGTGCCTTCGAACGACACCGTCTTGATCATCTCACCACCTCCTTGGTAGGGAACCATCTTTTCGAGCCATTCGCGCTTGCCATAAAGCACACCTACGCCAGTCGGGCCATAAATCTTATGACCTGAGAAGACAAAGAAGTCGCAATCGAGATCCTGGACATCCGCCTTTATATGAGGAACGGACTGTGCACCATCGACGAGGACAGGTACTCCCCTTCGGTGAGCAAATTCGATGACTTTCTTGACCGGATTGACCGTTCCCAAAACATTTGAGACGTGTGTCAGGCTCACTAACTTTGTGCGCTCGGAAAAAAGACTTTGAAGATGCTCAACATCCAGTTCCTGCAGCTCGTTCAGACGTGCATGACGAATGACTATGCCCTTACGTGCCTGTAGCAACTGCCAACTGACGATATTGGAATGATGTTCCATATCAGTAACAATCACCTCATCGCCTTCGTGCATGAATGTCTCACCGAAGGAATACGCCACAAGATTGATACTCTCGGTAGTGCCACGCGTAAAGATGATTTCAGCACTCTCCTTGGCATTGAGGAAACGTTGCACACGCTGACGTGCACCTTCATGAAGATCGGTGGCATCCTGGCTCAGGAAATGGACACCACGATGCACATTGGCATTGTGATGCAGATAACCGTCACGAAGCTTGTCGATGACGCAAAGCGGTTTCTGGGTAGTTGCTCCATTGTCGAAATAGACAAGAGGCTTGCCATACACCATGCTACCAAGAATAGGAAAATCCTTTCGGATAGAATTAATATCCAGCATATCTAGTTGTTCTAGAGCCGCTAGAATATCTAGAAAAACTAGAATCTAGTGCTCATTGGAAAAATAAAAGCCCATACAAGAAAACTTGTACGGGCTTTATCATTGTTTGGGCATGATGCCCGATAGTACCGATTACTCAGCCTTAGCCTCTGGTTCAGCAGCAGGAGCGGCCTCGGCAGCCTTCTTCGAACGCGAACGACGAGTCTTTGACTTCTTCTCGACGTTGTCCTTGAGAAGGTTCTCATTGTAGTCTACGAACTCGATCATTGCCATTTCGGCGTTGTCACCGAGACGGTTCTGGCCAAGTTTGAGAATACGGAGATAGCCACCAGGACGGTTAGCAATCTTCACTGCGATATCACCGAAGAGTTCCTTCACTGCCTCCTTGTCCTGGAGGTAAGAGAAGACGATACGACGGCTGTTGGTAGTATCCTCCTTAGCGCGGTTGATGATAGGTTCAGCGTAAACACGCAATGCCTTAGCCTTGGCAACTGTGGTGTTGATACGCTTAGCCTTAATCAACGAAACAGTCATGTTGGCGAGCATAGCCTCACGATGAGACTTGGTGCGTCCAAGGTGATTGAATTTCTTATTATGTCTCATTGTTATAATTAGTCTTTATCAAGTTTATATTTGGAGATATCCATTCCGAACGACAGGTTGAGACTCTGAAGGAGCTCCTCGAGCTCGGTGAGAGACTTCTTACCAAAGTTGCGGAACTTGAGAAGGTCGGTCTTATTGAAGACTACCAACTCACCAAGAGTCTCGACCTCAGCGCTCTTCAAGCAATTGAGAGCACGAACCGAGAGATCCATATCGGTAAGCTTGGTCTTGAGAAGTTGACGCATATGGAGTACTTCCTCATCGAATTCCTCATTAGTGTCATTCTCAGTTGTCTCAATAGCAATCTTCTCGTCGGAGAAGAGCATGAAGTGATAGATCAAGATCTTGGCAGCTTCACGCAATGCATCCTTTGGATGGATTGAGCCATCGGTAGTTACCTCAATCACCAGTTTCTCGTAGTCGGTACGCTGCTCAACACGATAGGGTTCAACAGAGTACTTCACGTTACGAATAGGTGTGAAGATGGAATCGATAGCAATGGTAGTTACCTCAGCATTGGGATTGCGGTTTTCCTCAGCAGGAACATAGCCGCGACCCTTGTTGATGGTCAATGTAATATCAAAACTTGCACTGGAGTCCATGTGGCAGATAACCAGATCAGGATTAAGGACATCGAATGCAGTCATTCCCATATGCAGGTCACCTGCCTTGAGAACTTCTGAATTCTTGACCCTAACAGTGATGGTTTCACTCTCTGTTCCTTCGACGATCTGCTTCAAGCGGACCTGCTTGAGGTTCAAGATGATGTTGGTAACATCCTCTAGTACACCCGGAATGGTAGCAAACTCGTGCTCAACACCTGAAATTTTAACACTGGTGAAAGCAAAGCCTTCGAGTGACGAAAGCAGAATACGGCGTAAAGCATTACCAACTGTAATGCCGTAGCCTGGTTCCAGAGGTCGGAATTCGAACTTACCAGAGAACTGGTCGGATTCCAACATGATAACCTTTTCGGGTCTTTGAAATGCTAAAATCGCCATATATGGACTATTTATTATTTAGAGTACAATTCGACAATGAGCTGCTCCTGAATGTTCTCAGGGATATCGGCACGCTCGGGAGTGTGGAGATACTTGCCACTGAGTGAATTCTGATCCCACTCAAGCCATGGATATTTGCTGTGGTTGAAGCCAGCAAGTGCGTTATCAACAACCTCAAGAGCCTTAGAGCGCTCGCGAACGCCAACAATCTGGCCAGGCTTAACACTGTAGGAAGCGATGTTGACAACCTTACCGTCAACTACTACATGCTTGTGAAGGACGAGCTGACGAGCAGCAGCGCGGGTAGGAGCGATACCTAAACGGTATACGATGTTATCGAGACGGCTCTCAAGAAGCTGAAGAAGTACCTCACCAGTTACGCCCTTAGTACGCTCTGCCTTCTCGAAGAGACGACGGAACTGTGACTCAAGCACACCATAGGTATATTTAGCCTTCTGCTTTTCCTTAAGCTGAGTGCCATACTCGGAAGTTTTCTTACGACGATTCAGGCCATGCTGACCAGGAGCATAGTTCTTCTTAGCGAGAACCTTGTCTGGTCCATAGATAGCCTCGCCAAGTTTGCGGGCAATGCGGGTTTTTGGTCCAGTATATCTTGCCATAGTTTTTTTACAATTTAAGCATTAAATTAATTAAAAAACCACATTATTCACACATTATACCTTGCGACGCTTAGGAGGACGGCAACCATTGTGTGGAAGTGGTGTCACGTCGATAATCTCAGTTACCTCGATACCAGCACCATGGATGGTACGGATAGCTGACTCACGACCGTTACCTGGACCCTTAACATAAGCCTTCACTTTGCGAAGACCGAGATCGTAGGCGATTTTTGCGCAATCCTGAGCTGCCATCTGAGCAGCATAAGGAGTGTTTTTCTTCGAACCTCTGAAGCCCATCTTACCGGCAGATGACCAAGAGATCACCTGACCCTCGCTGTTGGCGAGTGAAACGATAACGTTGTTGAACGACGAATGTACGTGAAGCTGGCCGTTAGCACTAACTTTCACGTTACGCTTTTTAGCTGCAACTGTTTTCTTTGCCATAGTTTTCTTCTACTTTAACAGATTACTTTGTAGCCTTCTTCTTGTTGGCAACAGTCTTCTTCTTACCCTTACGTGTACGAGCATTGTTCTTGGTGCTCTGGCCACGTACTGGCAAGCCAAGACGATGACGGATACCGCGGTAGCAGCCGATATCCATGAGACGCTTAATGTTCAACTGAACTTCAGAACGAAGATCGCCTTCTACCTTGTAGTTGGCACCGATATACTCACGAATAGCGGCGGCCTGTGAATCAGTCCAATCTTTTACCTTGATGTCTTTATCGACACCAGCATTCATTAAGATGGTATTTGCGGCACTGCGGCCGATACCATAGATGTAAGTCAACGCGATTTCTCCACGCTTGTTCTGCGGAAGATCTACGCCTACAATTCTAACTGCCATATAAATTTAAATAAATTGTGTTTTTTGCGAAAAAATGCCTGCAAATATACGTAATTTATCCCTGACGTAGCTTAAATTTGGGATTTTTTTTGTTAATTACGTACAAAACGCCGCGGCGACGGACGATTTTGCAATCTGGAGTGCGCTTTTTAAGCGATGCTTTTACTTTCATATCGTAAGAATTTTATTTGTAGCGGAAAGAAATTCTGCCTTTCGAGAGGTCGTAGGGAGACATCTCTACTCGAACCTTGTCACCTGGCAAAATTTTGATGTAATGCATGCGCATCTTGCCAGAAATGTGGGCGGTAATCTCGTGTCCGTTTTCGAGCTCTACGCGGAACATAGCGTTCGAAAGGGCTTCAACGATGGTACCATCTTGTTCAATTGCTGCTTGTTTTGCCATTCAATAATTTTTGAAATTTTACTTAGATAAATCTATCGCCTAATACTTCTTGAATATAGTCGAAGGTGGAAAGAATCTCGGTCTTCTCTTCGCGGATTGCCACGCAATGCTCGTAATGAGCCGACCACTTATGGTCACGAGTGCGCACCGTCCAACCGTTGCGGTCAATGGTGACATTCTTCGAACCCATGTTGATCATTGGCTCGATGCAAATGCACATGCCTGGACGAAGAAGCGGTCCGACGCCACGACGTCCGTAATTCGGAACATCTGGGTCTTCGTGAAGACCACGGCCTATACCATGACCTGTCAGTTCACGAACAACGGTGTAGCCACGTTTCTCGCAGTAGTCCTGTACGGCGAATCCGATGTGACCAACACGATTACCAGCCTTGGCCTGTTCGATACCGATATAGAGACTCTCCTTCGTTGTTCGCAACAAGCGGAGAACCTGCTCGTCAACCTCACCCACCGGGAAGGTGTAACAGCTGTCGCCATTGAAACCGTTGATGACAGCTCCGCAGTCACATCCAACGATATCACCGTCCCTTAGTTCATAATCCGAGGGGAAGCCATGAACTACCTCGTCATTGACCTCGATGCAGAGAGTGCCCGGGAATCCTTCGTAGCCCTTGAATCCAGGAACGCCACCATGGTCACGGATAAACTCTTCGGCAATTTGGTCAAGCCTAAGAGTAGTAACACCTGGCTGGACCCACTTGGCGACTTCGCCAAGTGCCTGTCCAACCAGTTGATTAGCCTGTCGAATCAGCTCTATTTCTTCGTCTGTTTTCAGAAATATCATAGCGAGATTATCAATAAGCAGCTACAGAACCTGTGCGACCTTTGATCTTGCCATTCTTCATCAGACCGTCATAGTGGTGCATCATCAGATGCGACTCGATCTGCTGGAGAGTATCCAAAATAACACCTACAAGAATCAAGAGTGATGTACCACCGAAGAACTGTGAGAATTCCTGTGTAACGCCAAGGATACGGGCGAAACATGGGAGGACAGCCACAAATGCCAGGAAGATAGAACCCGGAAGGGTGATACGCGACATGATCTTGTCAAGGAACTCAGTGGTCTTCTTGCCAGGCTTGATACCTGGGATGAAGCCATTCTGAGACTTGATTGCATCCGACATCTGCTGAGGATTCATTGTGATGGCGGTGTAGAAATAGGTGAAGACAATGATCAGGATTGCAAATACAAAGTTATAGGTGAACGTTGTATTGTCAAAGAAGCTTGACCAGAAGCTTGCAGTATTCTGGCTAGCAAAACCTGCAAACACAAGAGGAATGAACATGATAGCCTGTGCGAAAATGATAGGCATTACACCAGCAGCATTGACCTTGAGAGGAATATACTGACGAACACCACCATACTGACGGTTACCACGAATCTGCTTAGCGTACTGTACAGGCACTTTGCGGGTACCCTGTACCAAGAGAATGCTGATACCAATCACAATGAGGAGGAATACAATCTCGAGGAGGAAGAGCACGAGGTTGCCGGTTGAAGAGGCAGCCTGAACGAACTCCTGCGAAATTGCAGTTGGGAAGCGTGCGATGATACCGATCATGATAAGGAACGAAATACCGTTGCCAATACCCTTGTCGGTGATACGCTCGCCAAGCCACATCACGAACATTGAGCCTGCAGTCAGGATGATAATGCTGCTGAAGTTAAACCACCAGCCCTGATTTACAATAGCTGGACCGATCTGATAACGAAGGTTGGTCAGATAGGCGAAGCTCTGGAAAATGAGCACAACTACTGTGAGCAGACGTGTGTACTGATTGATCTTGTTACGACCACTCTCGCCTTCCATCGAAAGCTTGCGGAGCGATGGGAGAACCATCGTCAGAAGCTGGATGATAATGGAAGCAGAGATGTAGGGCATAATACCCAATGCGAAGATTGAGGCATTCGAGAATGCTCCACCAGAGAACATATCCAGGAGTGCCATAAGACCGCCACGTGTCTGATTGTGCAGCTCATCGAGCAGACTGGCATCGATACCCGGAAGAACTATGAAGCAACCCAAGCGATAGATTGCAACGAGACCGAGCGTCCAAAGGATACGAGTGCGGAGCTCTTCAATCTTCCAAATGTTTTTGAATGTCTCAACTATTCTCATGACGTTTACGCGTTAACTTTTACTACTGTGCCACCAGCTGCTACGATAGCCTCCTCAGCCTTCTTGGAGAAAGCGTGGGCGGTAACCTCGAGAGCTACACTGAGGGCACCATTGCCAAGGATCTTAACGAGATCTTTCTTGGCTACAAGGCCAGCCTCATGAAGAGCCTGTACATCGATCTTTGTGAGCGACTTGGCAGTTGCAAGTGCATCAAGGGTAGAAAGGTTGATGGCCTTGTACTCTACATGGTTGATGTTCTTGAAACCGAACTTCGGCAAACGACGCTGAATAGGCATCTGACCGCCTTCAAAGCCGATCTTCTTCTTATAGCCGGAACGCTGCTTTGCGCCCTTGTTACCACGGGTAGAAGTGCCACCGAGACCGGAACCGGCACCACGGCCAATACGCTTGCGGGTCTTTACAGAACCAGCGGCTGGCTTCAAATTACTTAAATTCATATTCTTTACACTTATTATTAAGTTAGTGATATGGAGGGGGTGTGACTTGGTTTCCCTATAATCGCCACATCCCACCCGAGGATTTTGTCTGTTAATTAGTCAACAAGAGCGACAAGATGAGCGACCTTGCGAATCTGACCACGAGTGCACTCGTTGTCAGGAAGCTCGCGGACCAGACCGATGCGGGTCAGTCCGAGTGCATCAAGGGTCAACTTCTCCGTCTTAGGGCAGTTGATGCGGCTGCGAATAGCCTTTACTTTAATAGTTGCCATAATTTTACTGGAATTTATTAACCTTTGAATACAACATCAAGTGAAACACCGCGGTTCTCAGCAACCTGCTTGGCATCACGAAGCTCGCAGAGAGCCTGGATAGTAGCCTTTACGAGGTTGTGGGGGTTGGAAGAGCCCTTCGACTTGCAAAGGACATCCTTTACGCCAGCACTCTCAAGGACAGGACGCATAGCGCCACCAGCCTTCATACCGGTACCCTCGGAAGCGGGAATGAGGAGAACCTCAGAACCACCGAAACGAGCAGTTACCTCGTGAGGAATAGTACCCTTGAGCACTGGAACCTTAACAAGGTTCTTCTTGGCGGACTCAACACCCTTTGCAATGGCAGCCTGAACTTCGCCTGCCTTACCAAGACCATAACCTACAATACCATTGCCATCACCTACAACTACGATAGCGGCAAAAGTAAAGGTACGGCCACCCTTGGTAACCTTAGTAACACGATTGATAGCAACCAAACGGTCCTTCAACTCGATATCATTGGCATTCTTTACTCGAATCATATCTGTCATTTATTAGAATTTGAGACCACCTTCGCGGGCACCTTCTGCCAAGGCCTGTACGCGGCCGTGATAGAGATAACCATTGCGATCGAAAACAACCTCAGTGATGCCGGCAGCTGCACACTTCTCAGCGACAGCCTGACCAACCTTCTTGGCAACCTCAGTCTTGGTGCCCTCGGTGATACCCTTTGAGCCAGCGAATACAAGAGTCTTGCCCTCAAGGTCGTTGACAACCTGAGCATAGATAGCCTTGTTGCTGCGGAAAACGGTCAGACGGGGACGGCTGGCAGTACCATTAACCTTCTTACGAATACGGTGCTTAATCTTAATTCTTCTTTCTTTCTTAGTAATCATAATCGTCTAATTTAAAAGGTTAATTATTTAGCACCGGCAGACTTGCCAGACTTACGACGAACAACCTCACCTACATAGAGGACACCCTTGCCCTTATATGGCTCAGGCTTGCGGAAAGAACGAATCTTGGTGCAAATCAGACCAAGCAGGGCCTTGTCACAAGACTCCAGGGTAATCAGTGGGTTCTGGTTACGCTCACTCTTGGTGGTCAACTTAACCTCCTTGGGGAGTACCATATAGATGGCATGAGAATAACCGAGAGCAAGTTCAAGGACATTACCATTGTTGCTGGCACGATAGCCGACACCCACGAGCTGAAGCTCCTTCTTGAAGCCCTCGCTGCAACCAATGATCATATTGTTGATCAATGAGCGATAGAGGCCGTGCAGAGCCTTGGTCTGCTTCTCATCATTAGGACGGGTGAACTCAATCTTACCATCCTCAATGCCGAGCTGAATACCGCCAGTAAGTTTCTGGCTCATTTCGCCGTTCTTACCCTTAACGGTAACAACATCATCCTTCACAGTGACAGTTACACCTGCAGGAATAGTAATAGGCAATTTACCAATTCTTGACATAGCTTATACCTCCTTTCATTAATAGATGTAACACAGAACCTCACCACCGACCTTCTGGGCAGCAGCCTCCTTGTCGGTCATGACACCGCGAGAGGTAGAAAGGATAGCGATGCCAAGTCCGTTGAGGACACGTGGCATATCCTTATAGCCCACATACTTGCGGAGACCTGGGGTGGATACACGAGTCAGACTCTTAATAGCACTCACGTGGTTTACAGGATCATACTTCAAGGCAACCTTGATAGTACCCTGTGGGCCGTCGTCGATGAACTTGTAGTTCATGATATAACCCTTCTCGAAGAGGATCTTGCAAATCTCCTTCTTCAAGTTTGACGCTGGAATCTCAACGACACGATGCTTAGCTGCGATGGCGTTGCGAAGACGGGTCAAAAAATCTGCAATTGAATCAGTCATTTGATTTTGTTTGTTAAATTGATCCGGAACCTCCGGACAATATTTAATAAAAAAACATATACGCAAATATCGGCGGGTCTTTAGGCCCGCTGATATTCTTTAGTATCAGAGAGTGTGGGTCCACCGGATTACCAGCTTGCCTTCTTGACACCAGGGATGAGACCGGCAGAAGCCATCTCACGGAACTGGATACGAGAAAGACCGAACTGACGCATATACCCCTTTGGACGACCAGTCACCTTGCAACGGTTGTGAAGACGAACTGGGGAAGCATTCTTTGGAAGAGCCTGAAGCTCCTGAACAGCCTCATAGTCACCGGCAGCGGCACGCTTCTTGAGTTCAGCACGCTTAGCAGCATACTTCTTTACAAGAGCCTTACGCTTAACCTCACGGGCTACCATTGAAATCTTTGCCATATCTTGATCTTACTTTTTAGCGTTCTTGAATGGAAGACCGAACTCCTTCAGGAGAGCATAACCCTCCTCGTCAGTCCTGGCAGTAGTCACGAAGGTGATGTTCATACCAAGGATGCGCTGAATGCTGTCGATGTTGATCTCAGGGAAAATAATCTGCTCGGTGATACCGAGAGTATAGTTGCCACGACCATCGAACTTGGAGTCGATACCGTTGAAGTCACGGATACGGGGAAGAGCCACGCGGATCAGACGCTCGAGGAACTCATACATCATCTGGTGACGAAGGGTAACACGTACGCCGATAGGCATCTGCTTACGAACCTTGAACTGAGCGATGTCCTTCTTCGAAAGAGTCTGCACAGCCTTCTGACCAGTGATGGCAGTCAGTTCGGTGATAGCAGTTTCAATGATCTTCTTGTCAGCAACAGCCATACCGAGGCCCTCGTTGATGACAATCTTCTCGAGACGGGGTACCTGCATTACAGTGGTATAGCCGAACTGCTTGGTGAGTGCAGGAACGATGGTCTCTTTGTAATATTGCTTAAGTGATGCAGTATTTGCCATTATTTAGACCTCCTTAATTACTTGTTGATTTTAATATTGGTTTCCTTGCCGTTCGAACGGATGGCCTTGCCATTCTCATTGATGCGATTTAGCTTGGAAACGTGGATAGGAGCCTCCTTCTCAATGATGCCGCCCTGAGGATACTTTGCATTTGGCTTGGTGCTCTTCTTCACGATGTTGATGCCTTCGACGATGGCCGTCTTCTTCTCAACATTCACCGAAAGGACCTTGCCAGTCTTGTGCTGGTACTCACCTGAGTTAACAACTACGAGGTCACCCTTCTTTACGTTCAATGTATTCATATCTGCATTTACGTTATTAGAGCACTTCAGGTGCAAGTGAAACAATCTTCATGTTAGCAGCACGGAGTTCACGGGCAACAGGGCCGAAAATACGTGATCCACGCATATCACCAGCGTTGTTCAGAAGAACACAGGCGTTGTCATCGAAGCGGATATATGAACCATCGGGACGACGAACCTCCTTCTTGGTACGAACGATAATAGCTTTGCTGACGGTACCCTTCTTCATGTCGCTAGAAGGAACTACACTCTTAACAGTCACTACGATAATATCACCTACAGATGCATATCGGCGACCAGTGCCACCAAGCACGCGGATGCAGAGGCACTCCTTACCACCGGAATTATCGGCGATTTTAAGTCTTGATTCAGTCTGTATCATAATATTTACTTAGCCTTTTCGAGGATTTCTACTAAACGCCAACGCTTTGTTTTGCTCAGCGGACGAGTTTCCATCAGGAGGACGCGATCGCCTACCTGGGCCTCATTCTTTTCGTCATGAGCGTGGTATTTCTTTGTCTTGTTGACAAACTTACCATAGATTGGGTGCTTCTCCTTGTACTTCACAGTAACAGTGATGGTCTTGTCCATCTTATCGCTGGAGACGATGCCCATTCTAGTTTTTCTAAGATTTCTTGTTTCCATTGAAAAAATCTGTTCTAAAATAAATTTGAGTTTTGAGGATGCTTACTCGACCTGAGCAGCAGCTGTACGGTTGTTGAGTTCTGTCAGCATACGTGCGACATCACGACGAGTAGTGCGGATCACCATTGGATTGTCCAGAGGGGCAATTGCATGGTTGAACTCCAACGATTCCAGCTTTGCCTTTGTCTCAGCAATACGACCTTGCAGTTCCTCAGTTGTAAGATTCTTAAGTTCTGAAGTCTTCATTGTAGTGGTTGTTTGTTTTAGAGAACGACAAGTTCTGGATCATAGTCGCGACGAACGACAAACTTGGTCAGGACGGGGAGTTTCTGTGCACCAAGGCGGAGAGCCTCCTTGGCAACCTCGAAAGGCACACCATCAATCTCAAAGAGGATACGGCCTGGGTTGCAGTCTGCTACCCAACCTTCCGGATCACCCTTACCTTTACCCATTCGGACATCGGCAGGCTTGCGAGTGTAAGGCTTGTCGGGGAACACGCGGCACCAGAGCTGGCCTTCACGTTGCATGTAACGGGTGATAGCGACACGAGCGGCTTCTAGTTGACGCGCATTGATCCATTTATTCTCAAGCGTCTTGATTCCGAACGAACCGAAAGCCAACTGATTGCCTCGCTGGGCATTGCCCTTGAGGTTGTTCTTCTGCTGGCGGCGGTACTTAGTTCTTTTCGGCTGTAACATTGTTTTAAAGCTTCTAAATCGTTATTGAATTATTTTTTGTTACGGAAACCGCCACGACGCTCGCCATCACGACGACCACGACGCTCGCCACGACCTTCGCCCTGTGGACGACCAGTTTCCTTCTGCTTAGCGAAGTTTGGAGAAAGATCCTTCTTGCCATAAACCTCACCGCGGCAGATCCATACTTTGATGCCGATCACACCAACCTTGGTGATTGCCTCAGCAAGAGCGTAGTCGATGTCTGCACGGAAAGTGTGAAGTGGGGTACGACCCTCCTTGTACATCTCCTTGCGCGACATTTCTGCGCCATTGAGACGACCCGAGCACTGAACCTTGATACCCTCAGCACCTACACGCATGGCAGACTGAATAGCCATCTTGACAGCACGACGGTAAGCAACCTTACCCTCTACCTGGCGTGCGATGTTGTTTGCTACGATTGAGGCATCAACCTCAGGCTTCTTGATCTCGTAGATGTTGATCTGTACATCCTTATCGGTGATAGACTTGAGCTCTTCCTTCAACTTATCAACCTCGCTGCCGGCCTTACCAATGATGATACCTGGACGGGCGGTGCAGATAGTGATGGTGACGAGCTTCAGTGTACGTTCGATCACAATGCGGGAAAGGCTTGCCTTGGCAAGGCGTGCATTGAGATACTTGCGAATCTTAGCATCCTCTATGATGGTATCACCACAGTTCTTGGAAGCAAACCAATTGGAATCCCAACCACGGATGATGCCCAGACGATTTGAAATTGGAGAAATTTTCTGTCCCATGTTAGAGAATATTAAGCTTCTTTGTTAATTGAATCTACGTAAATAGTCACGTGGTTAGAACGCTTGCGAACGCGATAAGCACGTCCCTGTGGTGCAGGGCGAAGGCGCTTGATGGTGGCTCCCTCGTCAACGACGATGGCACTCACCTTGAGCTGGCCAGCCTCGGCCTTCTGACCGGTCTTGGCCTCCCAGTTAGCGATTGCGGACTTCAAAAGAAGCTCAACACGGGCAGCAGCCTCCTTGTTGGAGAAATGAAGGACACCCAGAGCCTTGAAAGCCTCCATGCCGCGTACCATATCTGCTACGAGACGCATCTTGCGTGGAGAGGTTGGGATATTGTTATACTTAGCAAAATATGTGCTCTTACGTGCTTCCTTCAGCTGATTAGCGGATTTTTGTTTTCTGTTAGGCATAATTCTTGAATTATTTTAGTAAGAGCCAATATTACTTGCGATTACCAGAGTGGCCACGGAATGTGCGAGTCATTGAGAACTCACCGAGCTTGTGACCAACCATATTCTCAGTTACATAGACTGGAACGAACTTGTTACCGTTGTGAACAGCGATAGTGTGACCAACGAAATCAGGAGAGATCGTGGTAGCACGAGACCAAGTCTTGACTACAGCCTTTTTGCCAGACTCGTTCATGGCAAGGATCTTCTTCTCGAGCTTTACGCTAATAAACGGGCCTTTTTTTAAGGAACGACTCATATTATTATATTAAATAATGTGTTACTTCAAAATTACTTCTTATTAGCTCTCTCGATAATGTACTTTGAAGACTGCTTCTTTGGTGAACGTGTCTTCAGACCCTTAGCGTAGAGACCCTTACGCGAACGTGGGTGACCACCAGACTGACGACCTTCGCCACCACCCATCGGGTGATCGACTGGGTTCATCACAACGCCACGGTTGTGTGGGCGACGGCCCAACCAGCGAGAGCGACCTGCCTTACCACTCTTCTCGAGTGCGTGGTCAGAGTTGCCTACCGAACCGATAGTAGCCTTGCAGGTAGCAAGGATTTTGCGGGTTTCGCCAGAGGGGAGCTTGATGATTGCATAGTCACCTTCTTTTGAAGTAAGCTGAGCGAAGTTACCAGCAGAACGAACAAGGGCGGCACCCTGTCCCGGGCGGAGCTCGATGTTGTGAATGACTGAACCTACTGGAATGTCCTTAAGTGCAAGAGCGTTGCCAACTTCAGGAAGAGCCTTGGCACCTGATTCTACATGAGCGCCTACCTTGAGGCCGTTAGGTGCGAGGATGTAACGCTTTTCGCCATCTACATAGTAGAGGAGTGCGATGTTAGCGCTGCGGTTTGGATCGTACTCAATAGACTTAACTACTGCTGGTACGCCATCCTTGTTGCGCTTGAAATCGATGAAACGATAAGACTGCTTGTGACCACCACCGATGTAACGCATGGTGAGGCGGCCCTGGTTGTTACGTCCGCCAGTCTTGGTCTTACCGACAGTGAGAGACTTTTCGGGCTTGCTAGCGGTGATCTCATCGAATGCGCTAATAGCCTTGCCTCTCTGGCCCGGAGTTGTGGGCTTGAATTTGCGGATTGCCATTTTTTGTTTTAGCATTCTCGGCCGTCACAGACGCAATTGCTGAAATTCAGAGTTACCATCCGACGTATCGCGATGGGCTTTCGAACGACTTTGCTGCGCCAGGAGGGCGGCCGAAGTTAGTGAATATTGTTAATTAGTTGATGTTAGCGTAGAAATCAATCGTATCGCCTTCCTTGAGGGTCACATAGGCCTTCTTGTAAGCGGCAGTCTTGCCGACCTGCAGACCTCTCTTGGTGTAGCGGCTCTTGACCTTGCCAGCGTAGTTGATGGTGTTAACCGACTCAACAGTGACGCCGAACTTCTGTTCTACAGCCTGCTTGATCTGGATCTTGTTGGCCTTGGTGTCAACATAGAAACCGTAAACGACGTTAACAGGAGCGCTACCATCCTTCTTCTTGCGAGCTTCAGATGACTTGTCTGTGATCTTGGTCATCTTCTCAGTTACGATGGGTTTAATCAGAATTGCCATGTCTGTTACTTGCTTTAGAGGTTGTTAACTGTTTCAACAGCGCTCTCTGTAATCACGAGTGTGCCGCAGTTCATCACACTGTAGGTGTTGAGTGAATCTGCTGGCAGGACGCTGACCTTCTTGAGGTTTCGAGCAGACAAAAGTACGTTTTTATTTTCATTTAAGCAAACAAAAGCGACCTTTTTTTCTGCAACCTGCAGGTTTTTAACTATGTTAGCAATTGCTTTGGTAGATGGAGTTTCCAATTTAAGGTCCTCAATTACAACAATTGCGTTCTCTGCAGCCTTGGTCGAGAGGGCGCTCTTACGAGCGAGAGCCTTCACCTTTTTGTTGAGCTTGAAGCTGTAATCGCGGGGCTTTGGACCGAATACGCGACCGCCACCAACGAGCACTGGCGAGTTGATGTCACCGCGACGTGCACCGCCGCCGCCCTTCTGGCGACCGAGCTTGCGGGTCGAACCGCTAACCTCTGAACGCTCCTTTGACTTATGGGTACCCTGACGCTGATCAGCAAGGAACTGCTTAACAGCGAGGTAGATTACATGGTCGTTGGGCTCAATGCCAAAAACCTCATCGTTGAGGACAACCGTACGACCGGTTTCCTTACCTTCCTTGTTCAATACTTTCAGTTCCATTACTTCTCAATTGTTAAAAGTGAACCCTTTGCTCCTGGCACGCTGCCCTTCACGAGAAGGAGGTTGTGCTCAGGAATAACCTTCAACACCTGGAGATTCTGCACAGTCACCTGCACATTACCCATCTGGCCACCCATGCGGAGGCCCTTGAATACGCGTGCTGGATAAGAGCATGCGCCGATTGAACCTGGCTTACGCAGACGGTCGTCCTGGCCGTGAGTGGTCTGGCCTACGCCACCGAAACCATGACGCTTAACAACGCCCTGGAAGCCGTGACCCTTCGACGTACCCACTACGTCAACGAACTCAGCGTCAGCGAAGAGATCATTCACGGTGATTACATCACCAAGCTGATACTGCTTCTCGTAACCCTTAAACTCTGCAAGGTGCTTCATTGGAGCAACACCTGCTTTCTTGAGGTGACCCATAACTGGCTTGGAGACATGCTTCTCAGTGGTCTCCTCGAAGCCGACCTGTACAGCTTCATAACCATCTTTCTCGATCGTCTTGATCTGAGTCACAACACAAGGACCTACTTCAATAACAGTGCATGGCACGTTCTTGCCATCAGCACTGAAGACGGAAGTCATTCCGACTTTTTTGCCTAATAATCCTGGCATATTTCAGTTACTTGTTGTGCCTGGCGGGAATGCCTTCTTCCGAAAACGTTCCACAGGCGGTTAATAATATTAAATTGTTTTGTTTTTTGACAGTTTAGGCCGAAACTTCCCCTATTACAGGTTCCATCCCGGTGTAAGGCCGGGGAGGGGTCACCTCCCCAGTCCCAAATAATGTGTGGTTATTATACCTTGATCTCAACCTCGACACCTGAAGGCAACTCGATCTTCATCAGAGCCTCTACAGTGCGTGGAGTAGCCGATACGATGTCGATGAGACGCTTGTAGGCGCAGAGCTGGAACTGCTCGCGGCTCTTCTTGTTAACGAAGGTCGAGCGGTTGACAGTAAAGATGCGCTTCAAGGTTGGCAACGGAATAGGACCGTTGACCTTGGCACCTGTCGACTTCACAGTCTTTACGATCTTCTCAGCTGACTTGTCAACGAGCATGTGGTCGAAAGACTTCAACTTAATACGAATTTTCTGATCCATATTTGGTTTTAAGAATTTACGTTAATTAATTATTGATCTTTACGACCTTGATTACTTGATGAGGTCAGCGCGACCGCCGCACTCCTCGAGTACCTTGCGGGCATTGCCCTTATCAACCTCGGCATAGTGGTGGAACTCCATGGTAGAGCTTGCACGACCGGAAGTGATGGTACGAAGGTCTGTTACATAACCGAACATCTCGGCGAGCGGAACGAAAGCCTTCACGAGGCGTGCACCCGAACGTGTGCTGTCCATACCCTCTACCTGACCACGGCGCTTGTTGAGGTCGGAGATAACGTCGCCCATCGACTCCTCAGGAGTAACTACCTCAACCTTCATGATAGGCTCAAGCAGGATAGGCTGTGCCTTCTCGCAGCATGCTTTGAAGGCGAAGTTGGCAGCGAGTTCGAACGAAAGCTGATCAGAGTCAACTGGATGGAAGCTACCATCCTCGAGGGTGACCTTCATCGAGTCAACTGGGAAGCCAGCCAAAACGCCTGACTTCATGGCTGCGGCGAAGCCCTTCTGTACCGATGGGATATATTCTGCAGGCACATTACCACCCTTGACGATGCTCTCGAACTGAAGTCCGGTAACGCCCTCGTCAGCTGGGCCAACGGTAACGATGATGTCTGCGAACTTACCACGGCCACCCGACTGCTTCTTGTAAACCTCGCGGTGACGGGTAACAACACCCTTGATGGACTCCTTGTACGAAACCTGAGGACGACCCTGGTTGCACTCAACCTTGAACTCACGCTTCAGACGATCGATGATGATGTCGAGGTGAAGCTCACCCATACCCGAGATAACAGTCTGACCCGTATCCTCATTGGTCTTGACGGTGAAGGTTGGATCCTCCTCGGCGAGCTTGGCGAGGCCAATACCGAGTTTGTCAAGGTCCTTCTGCGACTTGGGCTCAACTGCGATACCGATCACAGGATCGGGGAACTCCATCGACTCAAGCACTACAGGATTGTTCTCGTCGCAAAGGGTATCACCCGTGCGGATATCCTTGAAGCCTACACCTGCACCGATGTCACCGCAACCGATCTCCTCCATTGGATTCTGGTGATTGGAGTGCATCTGGAACAGACGGCTGATACGCTCGCGCTTGCCCGAACGTGGGTTGTAAACGTAAGAGCCAGCCTCAATGGTGCCCGAATATACGCGGAAGTAGCAGAGACGACCTACATATGGATCGGTAGCAATCTTGAATGCGAGGGCCGACATTAGCTCGTCGTAGCTTGGATGACGCTGAATCTCCTTCTCGGAATCCTTGGGATCGTGACCGATGATAGCGGGGGTATCCACTGGAGAGGGGAGGTAGCGTACCACAGCATCGAGAAGTGGCTGTACGCCCTTGTTCTTGAACGAAGAACCGCAGAGTACTGGGAACACCTCCTGTGCGAGGGTCATCTTGCGGAGAGTGGTATAAACTTCCTCCTTGGTGATGGTCGAAGGATCGTCGAAGTACTTCTCCATGAGAGCGTCGTCAAAGTTGGCGACCTGCTCCAGGATCTTGTCGCGATACTCCTGAGCCTCGGCAACGAGGTCAGCAGGAATCTCTTCGATCTCATATTCAGCACCCATGGTCTCATCGTGCCAGTAGATGGCCTTCATCTCGATCAAGTCGATGATACCCTTGAAGGTCTCCTCCGAGCCGATAGGCAACTGGATAGCCAGGGCATTGGCACCGAGCATAGCGTGCATCTGATCCACTACATCAAGGAAGTTGGCACCCGAACGGTCCATCTTGTTGACGTAAGCGATACGAGGAACGTTGTACTTCTCAGCCTGACGCCATACGGTCTCCGACTGTGGCTCAACGCCGCCTACAGCGCAGTAGGTTGCAACGGCGCCATCAAGGATACGGAGCGAACGCTCTACCTCGACGGTGAAGTCCACGTGGCCTGGAGTGTCGATCAGGTTGAACTTATATTTCTCACCCTGAAAGTTCCAGTAAGCGGTAGTGGCGGCTGAAGTGATTGTGATACCGCGCTCCTGCTCCTGGGCCATCCAGTCCATGGTAGCAGAACCGTCGTGAGTCTCACCAATCTTGTGAGTCTTGCCAGTGTAAAAAAGGATGCGCTCTGAAGTAGTTGTCTTACCGGCATCAATGTGGGCCATGATGCCGAAGTTACGCGTGTACTTCAATGCTGCGTCTTTTGGATTTGCCATATTATATTAAATAATGTGTGAAGACTCAGATTAGAACTTGAAGTGAGCGAATGCACGGTTGGCCTCGGCCATCTTGTGCATGTCCTCCTTACGCTTGAATGCACCGCCCTGCTCATTGTAGGCGTCCATGATCTCGGCAGCGAGCTTGTCAGCCATGGTCTTACCACCACGCTTGCGGCTGTAGATGATCATGTTCTTCATCGAGATAGACTCCTTACGGTCGGGACGAATCTCGGTAGGAACCTGATAGGTGGCACCACCAATACGGGTTGACTTAACCTCGACGAGTGGGGTGATGTTGTCGAGAGCCTTCTTCCACACCTCGAGGGCGCTGATACCCTCCTTCTCGGCCAACTTCTTGCCGACGATATCCATGGCGGTGTAGAAAATAGTGAACGCAATGCTCTTCTTGCCATCGTACATCAGATGGTTTACGAACTTGGTTACTTTAACTTCGCTGAAGACAGGATCCGGAAGGATAACTCTCTTCTTCGGCTTTGCTTTTCTCATTTTGTTTTGAAATGTTTAATGTTTGGTTGTTTCTCTTGGGGGAATCTTCATCCGCGCCTATCACGCTTGGTCCATCACTGGGTTTATGCGGGCCGGATTACTCAACCTTTAAGAGCCTTTACCAACTTGTGTAAAAGGTTTGAAACTTGTTTTCTCTCTGCGAAGATTACTTCTTCTTTGGAGCTGCACCAGCCTTAGGACGCTTTGCGCCGTACTTTGAACGACGCTGAGTGCGACCATTTACGCCGGCGGTATCCAACGTGCCGCGCACAATGTGATAACGCACACCTGGAAGGTCCTTCACACGACCGCCACGTACCATGACGATTGAGTGCTCCTGAAGGTTGTGACCCTCGCCCGGAATGTAGGCATTAACTTCCTTGCCGTTAGTCAAACGTACACGTGCCACCTTACGCATAGCAGAATTAGGTTTCTTAGGAGTTGTGGTGTAAACACGAGTACAAACGCCACGACGCTGTGGGCATGATGCCAGGGCCGGTGACTTGCTCTTGTCTTCCAGAACTACGCGACCTTTTCTTACTAACTGTTGAATAGTAGGCATTTTGTTTTTACTTTTAGACGATAATTTGTTTGTTTAACTCTCATGCAAAATCATTTCACCTCGGGCACTCTTCGCCCTCGCGTGCGATTTAGCGGGTGCAAAGATAGAAAATATTTCTCAAACTACAATGGATTGCGCATCAATTTCTTTAAAACTTTTTCACTTTTCGCCACATTCGGCATATCCACATGGCATTTTTCGAGGGTCAAAGTGTAAAAATGCGGAATTCAAAGATGTGCTAACTCGTTCAATTTGAATTTAAAAGACCCGCTCTCCCACCCTATTTCACATTCGTTTTCCATGGTTCCGCAATGTCGTTACTTCAACCAGTTTTCAATCAAAATGACAAGCAAAAACAGCGCAAAACAGCCCCAAAAATGATGTTCGTCTCTTGTTTCTTGCAGTTTTTTGCATCAAAAGTTGCAAGCGATTGAAATTATCCATATATTTGCACACGAAACAAAAAAAACGACTACCGATATGAAGAAAACCTTTTTCACTACGCTCGTTTTGCTCGCCGGCACATCTGTCCTCTCGGCCCAGAACGTCATCACCACACCGATCGATAGCGACCTGTACCCCACCGTAGGCGAAATGTTCGATTTCTCGCCTGAGGCCATTCAGGCGTTCAATGACAGAGAAGCAAAATATGCTCAGGTATTGAAGGATTATGAGGCCGGCAGGGCCTCGCAAGAGCAACTTGAGGCCGCAGAATACGACGATACCTTTGCCGATGTTTACGACATCCTCGGAGGCGGATGCAGTTTCTATTGCGGATGCCAGTACGACACGGTTATCTGCTCGTCGTTCCTTCCGCCTCAAGGCAGTCGTACCTACGATGCCTTCGGTGCCGCCGACCTCTCCTACGAAACCGCATGGGTCGAAGGTAAGGCAGGCAACGGCATCGGCGAATGGATCGAATATCAGTTCCCCGCCAACAATCCCCGCATCACCACCATCGTAGTCTGCACCGGTTATATCCGCACCCGTAAGGCATGGGAGGAGAACGGTCGTGTCAAGAAGTTGGAGGTCAGTGTCAACGGCAAGAAACTCACCACTTTGCATCTCGACGACATCTATGCCGAGCAGAGCTTCGACGTCGGTGAGATAGGCTGGTCACGTGAAGAGGGCACCGATGCGGGCACCGACCCTATCAGGCTACGTTTCACCATCGTGGATGTCTATCCCGGCTCGAAGTATTCCGACACCGCCATCTCCGAAATCTATTTCGATGGCATAGATGTCCATTGATACTTTCATTACGCTGGCGCGTGCGTGATTAAAATATGACGCGCACATATAACGCGCGCACGACCAAAGTCCTCTAAAGCAAAACACGCCCCGGCATTCCGACGGAATACCGGGGCGCTACTTTCAAAAACCTATCTATTAATGATTGTAAGTTAATAAAACACACACATATTACTTGCTGGCAAGAGCCTCTTCTTTGAGCAGGGTGTCCAGGCCCTTGTTCCTCAGCGAGTTGTTCATCAGAGCCAGATACTTGCGATACTGGGCCTCGTCGAGGAACTTGTGAGCATAAGCAAGGTTGATATTCAGGGCCTTCTGCATACGTGCACCACGCTTCTCTACTTTGGTACGTTCCAGACGCTTAACCGAATAACCGAAGTTTTCCGAAGCATACTCCATCACTTCCTTCTGATCCTGCGAGAGGTCCAGATAACGTGACAGGGAACGCATGTTGATATTGAAGTCGTAGCAAATAGGAGTTACGTTGTTTACAGTTTCAACCTTCTCCTGGGCATTTATGTTGGCAGTGGCCATCATGATGGCAGCTACTGCAATAAAAATCTTCTTCATAATTAATTCTTTAATACCTTAAATAAGTTAAACAACAAAAGTTAATAATTCAATCAATTAAAATACAATTGATAAAAACAACCAAGCAAGCAGCAAGTAC
>JAZQBS010000037.1:0-3081 GCA_045545875.1 Bacteroidales bacterium | reverse complement strand
CTGCCAGTTCGTCCATTAGTTTGTAGATTTCGTTCTTGGCAAGGATGTCGATGCCACGCGTTGGCTCGTCGAGGAAGAGCACCTTAGGACCTGTCAGTAGCCATTTTGCCAGCACAATCTTCTGCTGGTTGCCGCCGCTGAGTTGTCCTGCCAATTGTTCGAGCGAATATGACTTGATGCCTAGGCGCTTACGGAAGTTTTCGGCTACCTTGTCTTCCTTTCGCTTGTCCAAAAGCCCGATTGTAAGGCATTCGGCCAACGATGCCAGCGTAGTGTTTTGACCGACATTCATCCCCAGCACAAGTCCGGCAATCTTTCGGTCTTCGGGAATCAGGGCCATTCCGCAGCGGACAGCATCTTCGGGATGCCGAATCTTAACCTTCGAGCCACACATCCATACTTCGCCTGTGGTGTCATGGGGAAAGAGGCCGAAAAGGGTTTCGAAGAGTTCGGTACGACCAGCACCCATAAGACCATAAATGCCCAGCACCTCCCCTGCTCGAACGTGCAGATTGATGTTGGTCAAAATGTTCTTGTCGGGATGGATGGCATCCTTGAGACAGATATTCCGCGTTTCGAGCACGATGTCACCATATTTGTGGGCCTGCTTGACGAAGAAGTCCTTCTTATCTCGTCCAACCATCATGCTTACAATCTCGTCGATTGATGTTTCGGACATCGGTATCTCCTTGATGAACCTGCCGTCACGCAAGATGGTGACATAGTCGGCCAACTGCTTGATTTCATCCATCTTGTGCGAGATGTAAACGATGCCCACACCTTGGCTCTTCAATTCGCGGATCAGATCAAAAAGCAGGATAGTCTCACCTTCGGAGAGCGACGAGGTAGGTTCGTCCATAATAAGCACCTTGGCTTTGAGTGACAATGCCTTGGCAATTTCTACAATCTGCTGTTGGCCCACTCGAAGGTCAATCATCGGAGTATGTGTATCGACCTCACAATGTAGGCGTTGGAGCAACGCTTTCGCCTCACGATGCATCCTGCGTTTATCGATAAGCCCAAGGACATTGAGCGGCTCCCGTCCCAGGAACATATTCTCGGCAACGTTGAGGTATGGAATCACATTCAGTTCCTGATGGATAATGGCAATGCCTTTTTGCTGCGCATCGGTGACCGACTGGAAATGCTGGACCTCGCCTTCGACAAGCACTTCGCCCTCATAGTCGGGATAGACACCCGAAAGGATGTTCATCAAGGTGGATTTGCCTGCACCATTCTCCCCTACCAGCGCATTGACCTGCCCCGACATCACGCGAAGATTCACGTGGTCGAGGGCCAAAACGCCAGGGAAGCGCTTGGTGATGTTGTGGGCTTCGAGGTAGGGCTGATTCATTGCAGTTCGAAGATATAGGGATAAAGCGTCAAGTGTTCGACAGTCTTGGCATCGGGTTTGACCTCAATGGATCCACAGAAATGACATTTCGTAAAATCGGCAGCGTGCTGTGCCTTGTCGCCGATGACCTGCTCCCTGATGCGCTGGTTCATACAAGCCGAGACGGCATTGAAGTCCATCGTGTTCTGGAAGTCATCGATGTTGAACCATCCACAGGCATCGCGAGCAGTATTGCCGAAAATATATTTTGCTGGAACATTGAACTCGATGCCATTCATCTTGAAGTGGAACTCATTGTCGGAAAAACTCAAGTTTTCGGCATCGCCTTTGAGCACATAACATACGTTCGAACCAATACCCAGAACATGGCCCGATTTTTCGCGAAGGGTTTGAGCATCAGTCTGTAAAGCGTTGACAAAGGAAACTACATCGAGAGCGTTGGCTTCAAGATCCTGCAATCCTGTGCTCCAATAATGTTCGACAAGTTGCTCAGGTTTATATTGCTTCAAGGCTTCGCGTTCCTTGCGTACACTCAACGGCTCAGTATAGAAAGAGAACCAAAGAGCCACGAAGAACAAAGCGGCGAAGATGACGTATTTGATTACCTTTTTCATAGCATTGCGATTAATCCAGACGACCGAAATGTCCGTAATGTGAGACATTTGTTCCATTCACGAGTTCGACGGCAACAGGCAGTTTCTTGGGAAGATCGCGTTCGCCTTTCAGCCATCGGTCTGCCAGTTCTGCCGCTGTTGTGGCCATCGTCTTGGGGAACTGCATACCTGTGGCCTCGACCTTGCCTTCGCGAATCGCATTGACGCAATCTTCGGCGCCATCAAAACCAAAGACCTTGATATGGTTCTCCTTGCCAGCACCCAACACGGCTTGATAGGCTCCCATCGCCATCGCATCGTTGCCACAGAAGACGGCATCAATGTTCGGATTGGCCTGCATCATCGACTCCATCACATCCATGGCCTTGTTCTGATCGAAGTCGGCCGTCTGCTGCGAAAGCATATGCAGATCCTCGTAGCAATCGACCACCGAATGGAATCCGCGACTTCGTGCCCAGGTATTGTTGTCGCCAACAATGCCGAGAATCTCGACATAATTGCCACGCCCATTCATTACCTCGACGAAGTATTGTCCCAACTGGATGCAGCCGGAATAGTTGTCAGACAAGATTTGTGTCACGCAAGCGCCAGGTTCGTTGATCTCACGATCCATACAAAACACTCCCACCCCGGCACGCGCAGCAGCCTTGGCATTGACTGCACTTCCGTCGGCATCGGTAGGATTGAAAAGCACAGCCTTGTAGCCCGATGAGAGAAGGTTGTCGAAATGCTCCTGTTCCTTCGATGGGTTGTTCTGCGAATCAAAGAGCACGGCTTCGTAGCCAAGTTCCTCAGCACGTTTTACGGCAGATTCGCCCAGCACGACAAACCACGGGTTGTTGAGCGTGGAGATAACCACGGCTATCTTGCCCTTCTCATTCCTTGTCTTGTCGGAACAAGCGGTGAAGCCAGGGAGAAGCATCGAGAGCAAACCTATTAGAACGACTTGACGCAAACACTTTTTCATTGACATCTCAAACATTTAAGTGTGTTTATTTTCGCGACAAAGATATAGCAAATTCCTTTTATTTCCAAATTATTTCGTCTAAAAGATTAAATATTTGAACTTAAATGGGATGAATTTCATTTTAATTCCTTATCTTTGCAAAAATT